>NZ_JAOCCV010000043.1:0-37250 GCF_029840585.1 Pseudomonas sp. GD03875
CTGGCCGGGCTAGAGCGCCTGCTGGCGCGGGCGTAGCAACGCGCGCAGGGCGATGCCGCCCAGCGCCAGGCCCAGGCACGGCAGCCAGACCCAGCGTGCCTCCGACGCCAGCACATCCAGCCCGCGCTGGCTGAAGAAGCCGGCGAGGAAGGGCGACACCTCGATCGGCCGCCAGGGCAGGAAGAAGCGCTGCTCGCTCCACGGCCAGAACCAGGCCACGCCGAGGCCGCCGTCGGTGGCCGCGTCCAGCAGGCTGTGCGAGGCGGTCGCCAGGGCGATCCACACGAAGGCCCGGAGCGGGCCACAGCCGAGCAGGCGGCAGCCCAGGGCGCCGAGCACCCCGGCCAGCCCGGCGAACAGCAGGGAATGGCTGAAACCCCGGTGGCCGAAGGCATCGGCGTAGGCGATGCCGAACTTGAACGCCAGCATGTCGGCGTCGGGCAGGAGGGCGAACAGCATGCCGGCCAGCAGCAGCTTCGGCGGTACCACGCGCGGGCCGAGCGCCAGGCCCAGCGCCAGGATCGGCAGTGGGTGGCTGATCAGGGTGGTCACGAGTGGTCGTGCAGACGCGCCAGCTGGCGTTCCAGCAGCGAGGGGTAGGGTTCGAGCAGGCGCTCGACGCAGCTGGCGCCCTCCGGGCTGGCGATGGCGCGGATGCGCGCGCGCTGGCGCAGCAGCGGGTCGTCGGCGACGCTGCGCTGCACCAGCAGCAGGTTGCGGCTGTGCTGGGCCAGGGCCAGGGCGTCCTGGGCCGCCTCGCTGAGCAGCAGTTCGGCCTGGCTCGGCGGGATGTCCTCGTCGCTGCGGGTCAGGCCCAGCTGCAGTTGCAGGGTGATGCCGCTGTCGGCCACCTCGATCTGCAGGGCGTGGCCGAGGGCGCGCATCAGCTCGCCGCAGCACAGCGCGTGGGTCAGGTAGTCCTCGCCGCTCTGGGCGCTGTCGAACAGCATCAGGCTGCTGCCGTCGTTGAGGGTGAACAGTTTGCCCTGATACAGCGCGGCGGCTCGCTCCAGGCAGTCGCGATAGCGCTGCAGCAGCTCCATCAGGCGCGCGCGGGGCAGGTGGCGCAGCTGCTCCTGGGCGCCGAGCTGGATGGCCAGCACGGCGCTGCTGACCTGCCGTTGCGGTGCGGCGGGCTCTGCCAGCGGCGGCTCCTCCTGCTCGACGTCCTGGTGCAGGTCGCGCAGGTCGGCGAAGGGATCGTCCTCGTCGGGCTGCCGGGCTACTGCCGGGCGGGGCGCCGGCTCGTCGAGGTCGTCGTCCTCGTAGTCGTAGTCCTTGTCGGCGCGCAGGTTCGGCACGTCGAAGCCCGGCTCCGAGGCATCGTCGTCCTGCTCATCGAGGTCGAGGTCCGCGTATTCGTCGTGCGCTTCCTCCGGCTCCGGCTCGGGTTCCGGTTTTTCCGGCACCAGGCGCGCCTGCAGCTGGCGGGCGAGGTCGCCGACCTCGTCCTGGCGGCCGGCGCCGGGGGCGGGGTCGTCCGGGTCGCGCAGCCAGACGCGCAGCTGCATCAGCGGCGTGGAGATGTGGCGGCCGAGGCGCAGGCTGAGCGAGAGGGTCAGCGCCAGCAGGATCAGGCTCAGCAGGCCCATGCTCTGCAGGCTGATGGTCATCGGCTGCTGGAACTGCTGCATGTCCAGGCTGATGCGCAGTTGCCCGGCGATCACCTCCTGGAAGGTGATCGGCGTGGAGTACAGCCCCTCGGTCTCGCCGAGGATGCTCTGGGTCGGGCGCGAGCCGGCCTCGGCGAGGATGCGGTTGTCCACGCTGTAGATCGCGGCATGGGCCACCAGCGGGTTCTTCGCCAGGTTGCTGAGCAGCACGTTGAGGCTGAGGATGTCGTTGGACACCAGCAGCTCGGTGGCCGAGGCGGCGGTCTGCACGGTGAGGCTCTGGCCGAGGGCGTCGGCCTGCTGCTGCATGGCCTGTTTGAACTGCATGCCCATCACCCAGGCGTAGATCACCAGGGCCAGGGCGACCAGCAGCAGGCTGTGGCTGGCGATGCGCAGGGCGAGCGGCACGCGGCGCTGGCGCAGGGCATTGAACAGCAGCAGGAAGAAATTGTCGGGCTTGACCTGAACGGGCCGGTTCACAGAGCGCGGCTCTTCTCGAATGAAATTGCCGCGCAGTATAACCACCGCCCCCAGGCGGGCAAAGCGCCGCCCGTGCCCTGGCCCCGGCGAAACGGGTTAGAATGTGCGCCCTTTCGCTGACCCATCTGCAAGCTGGAGTGTGCGCCTTGCGCGAAATCGTCCTGATCAATATCACCGGGGAAGATCGCCCGGGCCTGACCGCGGCCATCACCGGCGTGCTGGCGCAGGGCGGCGTGAACATCCTCGACATCGGCCAGGCGGTGATCCACGACACACTGTCGTTCGGCATCCTGGTCGAGATCCCGGATACCGAGCGGGCTTCGTCGGTGCTCAAGGACGTGCTGTTCACCGGCTACAAGCTGGACCAGCAGGTGCGCTTCACCCCGGTCTCCGAGGCCGACTACCAGCAGTGGGTCGGCGCCCAGGGCAAGACCCGCTACATGGTCACCCTGCTGACCCGCAAGGTCACCGCCGAACAGTTGCAGCGGGTCAGCTCGATCACCGCCAAGTACGGCCTGAACATCGACCACATCGACCGCCTGTCCGGGCGCATGCCGCTGGACATGCCGGCCGACCAAGGCAAGGGCTGCATCGAGTTCTCCGTGCGCGGCGAGCCGGCCGATGTGGATGCGCTGCGCGCCGAGTTCCTCAGCGTGGCCCAGGAGCTGGACGTCGACATCGCCTTCCAGCGCGACTCGGTGTTCCGCCGCAACCGCCGCCTGGCGGTGTTCGACATGGACTCCACGCTGATCGAGGCCGAGGTGATCGACGAGCTGGCCAAGGCTGCCGGCGTCGGCGAGAAGGTCTCCGAGATCACCGAGCGTGCCATGCGCGGCGAGCTGGACTTCCGCGCCAGCTTCAAGGAACGCCTGGCCCTGCTGCAGGGGCTGTCCGAGGACGTGCTGGAAGAGATCGGCGCCTCGCTGCGCCTGACCGAGGGTGCCGAGGTGCTGTTCGCCGAACTCAAGCGCCTGGGCTACAAGACCGCCATCCTTTCCGGCGGCTTCACCTACTTCGCCAAGCAACTGCAGGCCAAGCTGGGTATCGACTACGTGTTCGCCAACGAGCTGCAGATCGTCGACGGCAAGGTCACCGGCGTGGCGGTCGAACCGATCGTCGACGCCCAGCGCAAGGCCGACCTGCTGCGCGAACTGGCGGAGCGCGAGGGCTTGCGCCTGGAGCAGACCATCGCCGTGGGCGACGGCGCCAACGACCTGCCCATGCTCGGCCTGGCCGGCCTGGGCGTGGCCTTCCGCGCCAAACCGCTGGTCAAGCAGTCGGCCAAGCAGGCGATCTCCACCCTGGGCCTGGACGGCATCCTCTACCTGCTGGGCTTCCGCGACCGCGACGGCCAGGAGTAGGTGTCCGCTGTCGTAGGGTGCGCCGTGCGCACCGGGGCCATGCACGGGGTTGTTGGTGCGCACGGCGCACCCTACGGCCAAAAGTCCTTGCCCATGAAAAAGCCCCGCGATCGCGGGGCTTTTTCGTGGTCCTGGATCACTCGTCCCCGGTAGAGAATTCGTAATCCATCGACTGGCTCGGGCCCTGCAGGTAGTAGCCCTGGATGTAGTTGACCCCGGCCTGCCAGAGGGTGGCCAGCACGCTGGCGCTCTCGACGTAGGGCACGATGGTCAGCTTGGCCTGGGCGTGCAGGCTGGCCAGCAGGGTCTTCAGCGCCTCCTGGCTTTCCGCGTTGGAGAGGTCCTGGGAGAAGGAGCCGTCCACCTTCACGAAGTCCACGTTGAGGTACTTGAGCGTGTTGAAGGGGTTGATGGCGCAGCCGAACTGGCCGAGGGCGACCTTGCAGTGCAGCTCCGCCAGGCCCTGGGTGAGCGCCTTCGCCTGCTTGAGGTAGGCCACCGCGTCCGGTTCGCTGATCTGGAACACCAGGGAATCCGACGGCAGGCGCGCGGCCTTGAGGGCCACGCTGAGCCACGGCAGCAGGGTCTGGTCCTGCAGGCTGTTGGCCGACAGGTGCACGAACAGGCGGGTGCTGTGGCCCTTGCTGCGGTGTTCGGCGAGCAGCTTGACCGAGTGGAGGATCACCCAGCGGTCGATCTTCTCGGCCAGCCCGGCCTCCTTGGCCGCGTTTAGGAACTCGACGGGCGGCACTTCCTCGCCCTGGCTGTTGAGCAGGCGCAGCAGCACCTCGTAGTGCTCGTCGCTGTCGCCGCGCAGGCTGATCACCGGCTGGAACAGCAGTCGGAAGCTGTTGTTGTCCAGCGCCTGCTGGACCATGGCCACCAGGTTGCCACGGCTGGCGGCGGCGGCCAGTTCGTCTGCCGGATCGTAGATCTTGATCGCGTTGCCGCTGAGTTCGTCCGCGCAGCGGTGGGCGCGGTCGATGACTTCCTGGGCCTTGCTGGTCTGCTCGCTGAGCCCGGCGACGCCGATGGACAGGGTGGTCTGCACGGTGCGGCCGGCGACGTCGAACAGGTGGCTTTCGACCTTCTTCAGCAGGGCGGCCAGCTGTTCCTTGCTCTGCTCGGGGCTGGCGCCCGGTTTCAGCACGGTGAACACGTCGTCGCCGAAGCGCGCCAGCTGGGCGCCGTCGCCGAAGTGGCCGCGCAGCATGACGGCCAGGTCGGCGAGCAGGATGTCGATGCCGGCCAGGCCCACTTCGCTGACGATTTCGCTGTAGCGGTCGATGCGGATGTAGCACAGGGTGGACGGCTGGCCGTCGTTCACCGCGCGCTGGGCGGCGGTGTCCATCAGCTCGACGAAGTGCGAGCGGTTGAACAGGCCGGTGACCAGGTCCTGGCTGCTGATCTCGCGCAGCTTCTCTTCCAGCTCCGCGTTGTCGCTCTCGGCGCGGATCACCACCTGGATGCACGGCTCGCCGTCGTAGGCGGCGGGCGAGAAGGTCATGCGTGCCTGGAAGCGCTGGCCGTCGGGCTTGACCCCGCCGCAGCTGAGTTCGGTGCTGCCTTCGCCGCTGGCGTAGCCCTTGAGGAAGTCCTTGAAGCGCGCCTGGTCTTCGCAATGGATCAGGTCGATCATCGGCATGCCTTCCAGCTCGTCCGCATCCTCGTAGCCGAACAGCTGGAGGTAGGCGCGGTTGGCGTAGATGTGCATGCCGTCGTGGACGTAGGTGATGGCGTCCACCGAACTGTCCAGCAGCAGCTGGCAGCGCTTCTCCGCCTCGCGCAGGGCCACTTCGGCGGCGCGTCGGGCGCGGCGTTCCTCGAGGTTGGCCAGCTCGCGGCTGGCGATCAGGATCAGGCGCTCGTCCTCGCCCTGGGGCAGGGCGTCCTGGGCACCCAGGGTCAGGGCCTCGGTGATGCTGTCGGAATCGTTGTCGGCCACCAGCTGGATCACCGGAATGTCCTTGGCCTGGCGGCGGATGGCGGTGATGGCTTCGCTGGGGTCGAGGTGATCGCTGGTGGGCGCGCTGATCAACAGGTCCCAGCTGTTCTGCAGCGCATCCGACAGGTTGTCGCTGGAGGTTATGCGATGCACTCGGGTGGCGTGGCCCGCATTGCGGAACAGGCTGACCAGGCGCTCGGCCTCGTTCTGCGAATCCTCAAGAATCAGCAGCCGTATGGTTTTTTTTTCGATGGCCATGAGGTTTTTTTCAGAGGGTGCCGAAGAGCGGATAAAAAAAGGCGACGGATGGCATTTCCCCGGAATCTACAGGGACTTCCAGAGTGAGTCAAAGTCTTCATCGTCGCCTTGGCCCGGGGTTTTCTGAGCTGTGACGGAGGTCCCGGACGGTGGTTTGGTCTCGTCCAGAACCCGGTATTCGAACTGGCTGAAACTGCCGGTTCCGGCCTGTTTGCGGCTGAGGATCGCGCGGGTTTCGTCACCGCTGCGGTTGATGATCACCTTGTTGCTTTCCTGGAACGGCAGGCGTGGCGTGATGATCGTGGCGGGGCGGGAGATCACGCGGATCTCGGGCAGCAGCATGGCCCGCAGGTACTGGCTGTTCTGGTCGCTCTTGCGCACCAGCTGCACGCCGCAGGGCTGGGCGTGCGGGGCGATCAGCTCGATACCCATCTGCGTGCCGCCGCCCCTGACCTGGCGGATCCAGCGCACGATCGCCACGCTCCAGGCCTGCTCCGGTGCGTCCTGCACGCCCAGCAGTTCGCCGGCCTGCAGCTGTGCCGGCACTTCCCGTGGCCAGCTCAGGCAGTAGCCGCCGGGACTGTGGTTGACGATGGGCACCTCGAACGTCGGGTAGCTTTCCGCCGGCGCCTCGATGGGCTGCTCGCCCGGCTTCTGCGGCGCCTTGTACTGGATCACCTCCATGGTGATGCCGTTTTCCCACTCGTTCTCGCGCTGGGCGTCGAAGGCGTTGGCCCAGACATCCTTGCTGGCGGCGGCACTCATGTCGGTGGTGGCGAACTGGGCGCCGCGCGGCTTCTCTTCCTGTTTCAGCACGTCGGCGAAACTGCGCTTGCCCGCCAGGTAGAAGTGCAGCGCCGACATGCCGATGCACAGCGTCAGGCTGCCGCGCCCCGGCGTGCGCTGGAAGGTACGCTCCGCGATATCGCCCCAGGCGGAGGCGAGGTGCTGCAGCAGATCGGTCGACATGCCTTCCGGGGTCGTCAGCCGGCTCGGCTCGGGGCTGTCCGGCGGCAGCAGCAGGTGTTCCTTGATCGCATCCACCAGTGCCTGCGGGTCCAGGCCGAGCAGGTTGCTCAGGTCGCCTTCGAACAGCGCCTTGTAGCGCGGCGGGCCGTCCACCTGCGGGGCCACGGCGAACAGGCTGTTGGGCGCGTCGGCCCGTTGCAGGGTGACCAGGGTGCTCCAGTTTTCCAGGGCCTCGGCCAGGCGCGCGATGCTGTTCTGGCGCATCTGGTTGCAGCGCGCGCAGCCGAGTAACAGGGCGCCGATGTAGATCTGCTCCAGGCTCAGGCTGCTGCCTTTGCGCGCCAGGCTGTCGCGCACCTGGGCCTTCTGCAGGCCATGCTGGCGGGCAATGCGGTAGAACTGGTGCAGTTCCAGCCAGAGCCCTTCGGGCACCGGGCAGTAGAGCTGGCTGGCGCGTACCAGCGGGCCGCACAGTGCGTGGCTGGCACGCTGCAGCGCAACGGCGAGCAGCTGCGCCCGGTCCTTGGCGAAGCGCGGCAGTTCCTGGGCGATGATTAGCTTGTAGCCGATGGCCAGGTGGTTCTGCAGGGCCTGGCACAGGTTGGCGACCTTGCGCGGGCGCTCGTCGAGCACGATGGACTGGTTGAGGAAGTGGCGTTCGAGGTGGCTGGTGACGAAGTACACCTCGGGGCGCAGCAGTTCGAGCAGTTGCAGGCGGTTGTCGGTGGGCGTGATCAGCTGGTTCAGTTCGATCAGGCCCTGGTACAGCTGGCGGGCGGTCTCGCCGATGTTGGCCTTGGGCAGGCCGGCGATCCAGCGCTTCACATCGCGCGGATTGGCTTCACAGAAGGACAGGCCCTGTCTGTCGGGGGTGGGTACGCGCAGGAGCAGGTGAGGGCTCTGTTTATCCATACCTTAGCGGTGGTCCGTAACAGGCGGGCGGCATCCTGGCCGACGGGTTTTTCGCAACTCTAGCAGCATCGCGGCGGTGTCGCAGCCCTGGACGGGCAAATGCGGGACCTGCCAGCTCCGACCCGGGCGCGCGGCGGATCGTTCCTTCGGCCATTCCCGCGCGGCCGGCGCCGGCGCGGGAGTCGGCGGACGAGGGCTCAGGCGCGCGGCAGCGCCAGGGCCTGTCCCATGCGCACCGGGCTGCCGGCGGTGAGCCCCTCGGCCCACTGCACCTGCTGCGGTCCGAACAGCACGATGGCGGTGGAGCCCAGCTTGAAGCGGCCCAGCTCGCCGCCCTTGGCCAGTTCGATGGCGCCGCGCGCGGCCTCGTCGTAGCGGGTGGTCTTCAGCTCGCGCTTGGGCGGCGTGACCAGGCCGGCCCAGACCGTCTCGATGCTGGCGACGATCATGGCGCCGACCAGCACCACGGCCATCGGGCCGCGCTCGGTATCGAACAGGCAGACCACCCGCTCGTTGCGGGCGAACAGCTCGGGCACGTTCTCGGCGGTGGTCTGGTTGACCGAGAACAGGCGACCCGGCACATAGACCATCTCGCGCAGGGTACCGGCCAGCGGCATGTGCACGCGGTGGTAGTCCTTCGGCGACAGGTAGACGGTGGCGAAGTCGCCGCCCATGAAGGGCGCGGCGCGCTCCACATCGCCACCGAGCAGCTCCAGCACGCTGAAGCTGTGGCCCTTGGCCTGGAAGCAGCGACCCTGCTCGATCGGGCCGAGCTGGCTGACCGCGCCGTCGGCGGGGCAGAGGATCGCGCCGGGCGTTTCGTCCAGCGGGCGCGCGCCGTCCTTCAGGGCACGGGTGAAGAAGGCGTTGAAGTGCTCGTAGGCGGTCAGGTCCTCGACCTGGGCTTCCGCCATGTTCACCTGGTACTGGCGGGCGAACCAGCCGATCAGGCGGTCCTTGAACCAGGCCGCGCGGCACTCGGCGGCGAAGCCGATCAGGCGGGACAGCAGGTGGTGCGGCAGCAGGTACTGGCTGAGGATAAACAGACGCTCTTTCATCATGGTTCCTTGGAGATTCGAAGCTCGACCGGGGTGTCGGGGAGATTTCCCCATTCGGACCAGGACCCGGCATAGGCCTTGACCCTCGGGTAGCCCAGCGCCTTGGCCACCACGTAGGTGAAGCCGGAGCGGCGATGGGTCTGGCAATGGGTGATCACTTCCTTGTCCGGCGTGATGCCCAGGTCGCGCAGCACCTGGGCCATGTCGTCACGGATGCGCAGGCTGCGCTGCGGGTCCATGCCGGCGGTCCACTCGAAGTTGACGGCGCCGGGGACGTGGCCGCCGCGGGCGGCGAGCACCTTCTCGCCGGAGAATTCGGCCGGCGAGCGGGCGTCCCACACGGCCAGATCGGGGGCGCCCAGGCGGCTTTCCAGGTAGTCGCGACTGGCGGTGGGCGCGTCGCTCAGGGTCAGCGCGACGCTGCCGGTCGCGGCGGCGGGCGTGTCCTGGCCGAGTTCGCGGCCCTCGCCCAGCCAGGCCTGCAGGCCGCCGTTAAGGAAGTGGTAGTGGGGGTGGCCGATCACGTCGAGCAGCCAGATGAAGCGTCCGGCCCAGCCGCCGCCTTCGTCGTCGTACACCACGTAGACCGCATCGGCGCGGTGGCCCAGTTCGCCGAACAGCGCCTCCAGCTGCGCCTTCTCCGGCAGCAGGCCGGGGGCGGGCGACTGGCCGAGCTGGGTGCGCTTGCTGTCGACCCAGCGGGCGCCGGGGATGTGTCCCTCGGCATAGCGGGCGGCGGAACTCAGGTCGATCAGGATCAGCTCGGGCGCCGACAGGCGGGCGGCCAGTTCGGCCGGTTCGATCACCAGCGGCAGGCCTGAGAAGGCGGACATGCGGAGCCTCCTGAGAGTGGAAAAGGGGCGATTGTAGCGGAAAGGTCAGCTGCCGCGGCGGGCGAAGGTAGACAGCGCCCGCTCGATGCATTGCACGGTTTTGCCGAAGGCCTGCAGGGGCGTGGCGCCGATCTCGCCGCCACCCTGGTCGGCCACCAGCAGCATCACCACCCGACCGTTGCTGGCCAGCGAGCGCAGCAGCAGGTGCTCGCCGCTGAACAGCGCCTTGAGGCTGCCCGGCAGCAGGGCGGAGACCTGGGCCATGTTGGCCGGGCTCAGGCGCAGCTGGCCGGCCTCGGCCAGCAGGCGGCGCAGCACCTGGCTCTGCGCCGGGTCGAGGCGCAGTTGCGCCGCGGCCGCCGGCAGGCCGGCCACCTGCTGGGCCTGCAGGCGGGTGTGGTTGCGGTCGGCCAGCAGTACCAGCACCCGCTGCATGCCGCCGGCCTGCAGGGCGTGGCAAGCGCTGTCTGTCAGCTGCACCACGTTGGCGAACGGCGTGGGCTGGGCCAGGAGCCTGGCGCAGTGATGCTTCCACTGGTCCAGCTGGAGGTTGGCGACGGGCGCGGGCGGCGGCTGTAGGTCGCGCAGGCGGCAGGCGTCCCAGGGCCACAGCAGCGCTTCGGCCGGGTGCCAGAGGCCCGGCAGGTGGTGCTGGCGCGCGCTCTGCGCGGCCTGCTGGTGGACCAGTTGCTGCATGTCCGGCAGCGCCAGCTGCAGATAGAGGCCGGTGAGGCGCTGCCAGCGCAGGTGGTGTTCGCAGGACCAGTTGTGGTGGCTGGAAACGGCCAGGCCGTTGGCAAGAAGGATGCTGTTGCCCGGCTGGGTCAGCCAGCGGCGCAGGTGGGTGTCTTCGTCCAGGCGCTGCTGCTGGTGCAGGGGATTCTCGTTGTCGCGGGCGAGGTGCAGGGCCTTGACCAGCAGTCGGCGGTCTTCCACCAGCAGGCGATAGCCCTGGACGATCCACTCCGGCATGCGCCAGTGCCGCGCCAGCGCCAGGCAGAGCGAAGGCAGGGCCACGCCGAGCAACTCGCGCTCGACCTTGCAGGCCGGCTCGCCACGCCCCAGTACGCGCCTTTCCCAGGCCTCGAAGAGCTGCGGGTAGGTCGCCACCAGTGGCCACAGCGGGGCGAGGAACAGCAGGCTGCCCCAGTGTATTTCCTGCCACAGGCGCGCCAAGCGCCCGGCGAACAGGCCGTTGGCCTGCTGAGAGGCGTGCAGGCTGATCAGCTGCAGCTGGCGAAGCGCCAGGGGAATCTGTGCCTCGTCCATCACCGGCATGGCGCCGAGAAGCGTTTCAGCACGTTTCAGGCCGAGACGGTTGAGCGCCATTTCCAGGCTCTCCGCCGGCTCGCTGAAGCTGTTGGTGCTGCGGTTGGCTTCGCGCAGGATGGCCAGGGCGACGGCGGGGCTTTCCTGCATCTGGTCGGCGATTTCCCGCAGCGAGCGGCGGCTGTCCAGCAAGGTGCGGCGAACCGCCTCATGATGGTGGGTCGCAACAGGCAGGCGCACCGCATCCAGCTGCTTGAGCCAGGCGTCGAGGCTGCGGGGTATGGTCTTGTCAGTGGGCATGCGGGTTGAGCCGAACTGGCTTTTCGCCTTTACTGCCTATAGTCTGGCTCAATACTTCCGATAATTAGAAGGGTTGTTTCGCTGAACCCTTTTCGACTGACACTTCAAGCTTAAATTCCATGGTCAAGATCATCGGCATCCTGGTTGTTTTCGGCTGCGTTTTTGGCGGCTTCGTTCTGTCCGGCGGCAAAATCATGGCCCTGGTTCATCCCTTTGAGGTGATGATCATCGGCGGCGCCGCGCTGGGCGCCTTCCTCCAGGCCAACCCCAGCAGCGCCTTCATGACGGTGTTCAAGAAGTCGCTGAAGATGTTCAGTAGCCGCTTCACCCACGCCTTCTACCTGGAAGTGCTGAAGCTGCTCTACGAGATCCTCAACAAGAGCCGCCGCGAGGGCATGATGGCCATCGAGGCCGATGTCGAGGACCCCAACGCCAGCCCGATCTTCAGCAAGTACCCGGCCATCCTCAAGGACGCGCAGATGACCGCGTTCATCTGCGACTACCTGCGCATCATGTCCAGCGGCAACATGGCGCCCCACGAGCTGGAGAACCTCTTCGACATGGAGATCGCCAGCCTCAAGGAGGACCTGGAGCATCCGGCCCATGCGGTGGCCAAGGTGGCCGACGGCATGCCGGCCATGGGTATCGTCGCCGCGGTACTGGGCATCGTGATCACCATGTCCATCCTCGCCTCCGCCGACAACGCGCAGATCGGCGAGAAGGTGGGCACCGCGCTGGTCGGTACCTTCCTCGGCATCCTCGCTTCCTATGGCTTCTTCGCGCCGCTGGCCGGCGCGCTGGAGCACGACGCCAAGGAGGAAGTGAACCTGTACGAGGCGATCAAGGCCACCCTGGTGGCCTCCGCCTCCGGCATGCCGCCGACCCTGGCCGTGGAGTTCGGCCGCAAGGTGCTGCTGCCGGCGCACCGCCCGAGCTTCAGCGAGCTCGAGCAGGCCATGCGTAGCAACTGAGGCGGGCCGCTGAGCGATGGAGAACAACCAGCCGATACTGGTCAAGCGGGTCAAGAAGGTTGCCGGCGGCCACCACGGTGGCGCCTGGAAGATCGCCTTCGCCGACTTCGCCACGGCCATGATGGCGTTCTTCATGGTGATGTGGCTGATGTCCTCGGCCACGCCGGAGCAGAAGAAGGCGATCTCCGGCTACTTCCAGGACCCTATCGGCTTCACCGAGAGTGCCAGCCCCTACGTCATCGACCTGGGCGGCACGCCGACGCCGGCGCCGGACCGCACCCTCAACCCCGAGCTGAAAGACTCTCCGGACTCCCAAGAGGCGGCCGTCGACAACCAGGACGACCAGGCCGGCGTCGACCAGAGCCAGGCGGAGCAGCTCGCCGAGCAGATCGAGCGCGAGCGTCTGGAGCTGCTGCTGCAGGAGCTGCAGACCAAGGTCGACGAGAACCCGCAGCTGCAGAAGTTCAAGGACCAGATCCTCTTCGAGATCACTCAGGACGGGCTGCGCATCCAGATCATGGATGCCGAGAACCGGCCCATGTTCGCCATCGGCAGCGCGCGCCTGCAGCCCTACTTCGAGGACATCCTGCTGATCCTCGCCGAGACCATCAAGGCGGTGCCGAACAAGATCAGCGTCAGCGGCCACACCGACGCCAAGCCCTTTGCCGGGCAGGCCGAGTTCGGCAACTGGGAGCTGTCGGCCAACCGTGCCAACGCGGCGCGGCGTACCCTGGTCGCCGGCGGCTACCCGGACGAGCGCGTGGCGCGGGTCGTGGGTTACGCCTCTTCGGCGCTGTTCGATCGCAACGATCCTTTCAATCCGGTCAACCGCCGCATCGACATCATCGTCCTGACCAAGAAGGCCCAGCGCGCCATCGAGGGCGAGCAGGGCGACGCCGACCCGCCGGCTCCCTCCGAGGCTTCGTCGGCACCGGCAGGCGCGTCGGGCGAGCCGGCTCAGGCGGACGAGCTGCGACAGCGCCTGAATATCTTCGAGGAAGGCGCGCTGAAGTTCGACCAGCCCCAGGAATGAAAGAGGCCGCGATGATCGCGGCCTCTGTGTATCAGTATTCTGGTTCGGGCAGGCTCGCCAGGATGTGCCGGTAGCTGGCCATCCGCTGCGGCTGGATGCGGCCATCCTCCAGCGCCTGGAGCAGGGCGCAGCCCGGTTCGCGGTCGTGCTTGCAGTCGCGGAAGCGACAGGTGCCGAGCAGATCGCGGAATTCGATGAAGCCGGCTTCCACATCGTCCCGGCTGACATGCCCCAGGCCGAACTCGCGGATGCCGGGCGAGTCGATCAGCTCGCCGCCGCGGGGGAAGTGGAACAGCCGCGCCGTGGTGGTGGTGTGGGTGCCCTTGCCGGTGACCTCCGACAACTCGCCGACCCGGGTGTCCACGCCCGGCAGCAGGCTGTTGACCAGCGACGACTTGCCGACGCCCGACTGGCCGACGAAGACGCTGACATGGCCGTCCAGGCACGCCTGCAGTTGCTCCATGCCGCCGCCCTGGCGTGCCGAGACTTCCAGCAGCTCGTAGCCAAGCTGGCGGTAAGTGGTCAGCAGGCCGTCCAGGTGCGCCGCGTTTTCCTCGTCTTTCAGATCGGCCTTGTTCAGCAGCAGCAGCGGGTGGATGCCGGCGTGCTCGGCGGCGATCAGGTAGCGGTCGATCAGGTTGGCGTGCGGATGCGGCAGTGGGGCGAAGACGATGACGATCAGGTCGACGTTGGCCGCCACGGGCTTGAGCAGGCCGCGCATGTCCGGGCGGCACAGCTCCGATGATCGGGGCAGTTGCGCGACGATGACGCCGTGGCCCTGGTTGCCCTGGCGCCACACCACCTTGTCGCCGGTGACCAGCGCAGGCAGGTTGGCGCGCAGGTGGCAGCGCTGCACCTGGCCGGCCTGCTCGCCCTCCAGGGCCTCGACCTCGACCTGCACACCGAAGTGGGCGATCACCAGGCCCGTCTGCTCCGGGCCCAGGTCGCTGCCTTCCAGCGCTTCGAGCAGGCGCGATTCGCGCTTGGCCGCCCGGGCGGCGCGCTCTTCCTGGACTTTCTCGATGCGCCAGCTCTGGCGGCGGGTCAGTTGGCGTTTGGCCATGAATGTTCCGAAGGGTGGGAAAACGGCGGCGAGTTTAGCACGCGGGCCGGCTGGTCCTGGCCGCGACCTGCTGGTACAACAGGCGCCATGCTCGAAACCCTGCGTCTTCGCTACCCGGCCGTGCTGGCCCTGATCGCCCAGTGCCTTGCCCTCGTCGGCGTGGCCGCCTCGCTGTGGCTCGCCGCCAGGCTCGGCGACTGGCGTCCCACGCTGTGGCAGGCGGCCGTCGCCCAGGGCGCGTTGGCGGCGGCGTTCGGCCACTGGCTGGGGCTGCGTCGCTGGTGGCTGGCGCTGAACCTGGCCTTCGTCCCGGGGTTGCTGGCGCTGCAGAGCCGCGAGTGGCCGGCCTGGTGGTTCCTCGCCGCCTTCCTGCTGTTGCTGCTGATCAACTGGAACAGCTTCCGCGAGCGGGTGCCGCTCTACCTCAGTGGCGCGGCCACCCGCCAGCGCCTGAGCCGGCGCCTGGCGACATTGCCGGAGGACTTCCGCTTCGTCGACCTGGGCTGCGGCCTGGGCGGTACCCTGGCGCAACTGGCGCGGGACTATCCGAAAGCGCGTCTGGTCGGCGTCGAGACGGCGCCGCTGGTGTTCCTCCTGGCCTGGCTGCGCTGCCTGCCGTACCGCAACTGCACGGTGCACTACCGCAGCCTGTGGCGCGAGGACCTGTCCTGCCACGACGTGGCCTACTGCTTCCTCTCGCCGGCGCCGATGGCCGAACTGTGGGCCAAGGTGCAACGCGAGATGCGCCCGGGCAGCCTGCTGATCAGCAACAGCTTCGAGGTACCGGGCGTGCAGGCCCGGGAAGTGATCGAGCTGAACGACTGGCGCGACTCGCGGCTGCTGCTCTGGCACCTCTGAGCGGCTAAACTGGCGTCTGTCCAAAGGAGCAGAAGCCATGCCGCAGAACCCCAACAACCTGATCTGGATCGACCTGGAAATGACCGGGCTGGAGCCGGAGCGGGACGTGATCATCGAGATCGCCACCATCGTCACCGACAGCGATCTGAACGTGCTGGCCGAAGGCCCGGTGATCGCCGTGCACCAGAGCGACGAGGTGCTGGCCGGCATGGACGAGTGGAACACCCGTACCCACGGCGAGAGCGGCCTGACCCGGCGCGTGCGCGAGAGCAAGGTCGGCCCGGCCGAGGCCGAAGCGCAGACCATCGCCTTCCTCGAACAATGGGTGCCCAAGGGCAAGTCGCCGATCTGCGGCAACAGCATCGGCCAGGACCGGCGCTTCTTGTACAAGTACATGCCGGCGCTGGAGGCCTACTTCCACTACCGCTACCTGGACGTCTCGACCCTCAAGATCCTGGCCGGCATGTGGGCGCCGCAGGTCAAGGACTCCTTCCAGAAGCAAGGCGCCCACCAGGCGCTGGACGACATCCGCGAGTCCATCGCCGAGCTGAAGCACTACCGTCAGCACTTCCTCAAAGTGTGAGGCGTGGCGCCGTAGGGTGTGCCGTGCGCACCGCCGGGCCACTGGTGCGCACGGCGCACCCTACGCGATACCTCTGAGGCTTAACTGACAGGCATCACCGTCTAGCTCGGGCTTTTTCCTGATGGCGCGCCAGCGCCCAACGCACATGCTCGCGCACCAGCTCCGAAGGGTGTTCGCGCCGCGCCTCGAGCGCTTCCAGCACCGGAATGGTCGACGGCGCGTTGCCCAGCCCCACGGCCAGGTTGCGCAGCCAGCGCTCGTAGCCGGCGCGGCGCAGGGGCGAGCCTTCGGTGCGGCTGAGGAACTCCTCTTCGCTCCACAGGAACAGCTCGGCCAGGTTGCCGCTGTCCAGGCCGTGGCGCGGCTGGAAGTCGCCCTGCTCGGTGGGGCGGGCGAAGCGGTTCCACGGGCAGACGATCTGGCAGTCGTCGCAGCCGAACACCCGGTTGCCGATCGGTGCGCGCAGCTCCTCGGGAATCGGGCCCTTCAGCTCGATGGTCAGGTACGAGATGCAGCGTCGCGCATCGAGGACATAAGGGCCGACGAAGGCCTGGGTCGGGCAGACGTCGAGGCAGGCGCTGCAGCGTCCGCAGTGCTCGCTGCCGTGGGGGGCATCCACCGGCAGGGCCAGGTCGACGAAAAGCTCGCCGAGGAAGAACCAGCTGCCGGCCTTGCGGTTGAGCACCAGGGTGTTCTTGCCGATCCAGCCGAGGCCGGCCTTCTCGGCGATGGCCTTTTCCAGCACCGGCGCGCTGTCGACGAAGGCGCGGTGGCCGAACGGGCCGACGGCCGCCTGGATGCGCTCGGCCAGTTGCTGCAGGCGCTTGCGCACCAGCTTGTGATAGTCGCGGCCGAGGGCGTAGCGCGAGACATAGGCACGCTCCGGCTCGGCCAGACGCTCGGTCATCCGCGTGTCGCCGGGCAGGTAGTCCATGCGCAGGGAAACCACCCGC
This sequence comes from Pseudomonas sp. GD03875, assembly GCF_029840585.1. Taxonomy (NCBI): domain Bacteria; kingdom Pseudomonadati; phylum Pseudomonadota; class Gammaproteobacteria; order Pseudomonadales; family Pseudomonadaceae; genus Pseudomonas; species Pseudomonas sp. GD03875. The sequence continues at coordinate 16,460 of NZ_JAOCCV010000043.1, forward strand.
AGCGTGCCGGGCACCAGCTCGTCGGGATGGGAACGTTTGCTGCCGTGCGCGGCCATATAGTCCATCTCGCCCTGATAGCCGGCCTCCAGCCAGCGCTGCAGGTGCGCCTCGTGCTCGCCCAGCTCGACGTCGGCGATGCCCACCTGCTGGAAGCCAAGCTCGCGCCCCCAGTCCTTGATGGACCGGGCCAGCTGGGCAAGATCGAGAGCGGAGTCGGGCATGGCGGGACGGCGGGGCGGGGGAGATGGGTATAATTCTGCCAGACCTCGCCCGAATCGCCGAACCATGCCAAGCAACGACCTGCCCCTTCCTCTATATAGCGCCGCCCAGGTGCGCGAACTGGACGCGCGCCTGATCGCCGCCGGCACTCCCGGCTTCGAGCTGATGCAGCGTGCCGCCCACGCCGCCTGGCGCGCATTGCGCCGGCGCTGGCCCGGGGCCGGGGCCGGGGCCGGCGAGATCACCGTTCTGGCCGGGGCCGGCAACAACGCCGGCGACGGCTACCTGATCGCCGAACTGGCGCAGAAGGCGGGCTGGGTCGTGCGGGTGCTGGCCGTCGGTGCGCCGGAACAGCTGGCGGGCGATGCCGCCGCGGCCCATGCGGCCGCGCTGGCCGCGGGCGTCCGCATCGAGGCATGGCGCGAGGGCATGGAATTGCGTGGCGTGCTGGTCGACGCACTGCTCGGCACCGGCTTCCGTGGCGAGCTGCGTCCGCCCTATGGTGCGGCGATCGAGGCGATCAACGCCACCGGCCTGCCGGTGCTGGCGGTGGACATCCCCTCGGGGCTCTGCGCTGACACCGGGCGGGTCGCGGAGGCGGCGGTGGGCGCCGACCTGACCGTCACCTTCATCGGCCTGAAGGTCGGTCTGTTCACCGGCGATGCGCCGGACTGGGTCGGCGAGCTGGTGTTCGACGACCTGCAGGCCGATCCGCAACTGGTCGCGGAGCATCCACACGTCGCCCGGCGCCTGGCCGGTGCCGCGCTGCCGGTGCTGGCGCCGCGTGCGCGGACCGCGCACAAGGGCCGGTTCGGTCATGTGCTGGTGATCGGCGGCGACCGTGGCTTTGGTGGTGCCGCCCTGCTCAGCGCCGAGAGCGCGTTGCGCGCGGGCGCCGGCCTGGTGTCCCTGGCGACCCGGCCCGAACACCTGCCGGCCAGCCTGGCGAGGCTGCCGGAAGTGATGTGCCAGCCCACCGAATCCACCTACCAGCTGCTCGGTCTGTGCGAGCGCGCCGACGTGCTGGTGGTCGGCCCCGGCCTCGGCCAGCAGGCCTGGGGGCGCAGCCTGCTCAGTGCGGCGCTGGCCGGCGGGCGACCACAGGTGTGGGACGCCGACGCGCTCAACCTGCTGGCCACCGGCGCCCTGGAACTGCCGGCCGACAGCGTGATCACCCCTCATCCCGGCGAGGCGGCGCGTCTGCTTGGCTGCTCGACCGCCGAGGTCCAGGCCGATCGTCCCGCCGCCGCTCTCGCCCTGGCACGCCAGTACCAGGCGGCGGTGGTGTTGAAGGGCGCCGGCAGCCTGGTGGCGGCGCCGGATGGCCGCCTGCTGCTCTGTGACCTCGGCCACCCGGCTATGGCCACCGCCGGCCTTGGCGACGTGCTGGCCGGCCTGATCGGCGCGCTACGCGCCCAGGGCCTAGAGGCCTTCGAGGCGGCCGCGCTGGGCGTCTGGCTGCACGCCGGTGCCGGCCAGCGCCTCGGTGAGCAGGGGCGAGGCCTGGCGGCCAGCGATCTGATCCCGACCATTCGTCAGCTGCTGCAGGAGCATGCGCCGTGCCTGAAGTGACCCCGCCCGAACTGACTCTCCATGCCGAAGGCGAGGACGCCATGCTCGAACTGGGCGCCCGCATCGCACGCGCGACCGGCGGTCGGGGCGTGATCTATCTGCATGGCGACCTGGGTGCCGGCAAGACCACCCTGTCGCGCGGCATCCTGCGCGGGCTGGGGCATGGCGGCGCGGTGAAGAGCCCGACCTTCACCCTGGTCGAACCCTACGAGCTGGGGGATATACGGGTGTTCCACTTTGACCTGTACCGCCTGGCCGACCCGGAGGAGCTGGAGTTTCTCGGCATCCGCGACTATTTCGAGGGCGACGCCCTGTGCCTGATCGAGTGGCCGCAGCGCGGTGCCGGCGTTTTGCCAAAGGCGGACATGGACATTACCATTAGCCCGCAAGGAGTCGGCCGCGCGCTGCAGTTGCAGCCACATAGCGCCAGGGCCGAAGCGTGGTGTGCTGCCTTATAAGAGTCTGTATATAAAAATGGGGAAGGCTATGCGCATGCGTGCGCTGTTCGGCGGGATCGGAGTCATGCTGGCCGCGCTGGCCGTAGACGTGCTGGCCGCCACGGAAATCCGCAGTGTGCGACTGTGGCGCGCCCCGGATAACACGCGCCTGGTCTTCGACCTTTCCGGCCCGGTGCAGCACAGCGTGTTCACTCTGGCGGCCCCCAACCGCATCGTCATCGATGTCAACGGCGCCCAGCTGGCGACCAAGTTCGACCAGCTTTCCCTGAGCAACACCCCGATCACCGGCGTCCGTTCGGCGCAGCGCTCGCCGACCGACCTGCGCCTGGTGCTCGACCTGTCCGCCACCGTCACGCCGAAGAGCTTCAGCCTGGCACCCAACCAGCAGTACGGCCACCGCCTGGTGGTCGACCTGTTCGACCAGGATGCGGGCGCCCCCAGCGTGCCCCAGGCGCCACAGGTCAACACGCCGACCGTGGCCGTCAAGCCGCCGGAAGCGACGCTGCCCGGTACACCGCCGGCCAAGCTGCCGCCGGTGCCGGGCGGCAAGCGTGACATCGTCATCGCCATCGACGCCGGCCACGGCGGCGAGGACCCGGGCGCCCTCGGCCCGGGCCGCAAGGTGTTCGAAAAGAACGTGACCCTGGCCATCGCCAGGGAGCTGCAGCGCCAGATCAACGCCGAGAAGGGCTTCCGCGGCGAGCTGGTGCGCACCGGTGACTATTTCATTCCGCTGCGCAAGCGCACCGAGATCGCCCGCAAGAAGGGCGCCGACCTGTTCGTCTCCATCCACGCCGACGCCGCGCCACGCGCCGCTGCCTTCGGCGCGTCGGTCTATGCGCTGTCCGAACGCGGTGCCACTTCCGAGACGGCGCGCTGGCTGGCCGACACCGAGAACCAGTCCGACTTGATCGGCGGCGCCGGCAACGTCAGCCTGGACGACAAGGACCGCATGCTCGCCGGCGTGCTGCTCGACCTGTCGATGACCGCTTCGCTGTCTTCCAGCCTGAACGTCGGGCAGAAGGTGCTGAGCAACATGGGCAGCATCACGCCGCTGCACAAGCGCCGGGTGGAGCAGGCCGGCTTCATGGTGCTGAAGTCGCCGGACATCCCCTCGATCCTGGTCGAGACCGGCTTCATCTCCAATCCCAACGAAGCGAAGAAACTCGCGACCCTGGGTCACCAGCAGGCGCTGGCCCGTTCGATCACCGCCGGTGTGCGCCAGTTCTTCCACCAGAACCCGCCGCCTGGCACCTACATCGCCATGCTCCGTGACCAGGGCAAGATCGCCGTCGGTCCTCGTGAGCATGTGGTCACCTCCGGCGAGAGCCTGGCGTTGATCGCCCAGCGCTATCAGGTCAGCCTGGCGGCGCTGCGCAGCGCCAATTCGCTGAAGAGCGACACCATCAAGGTCGGCCAGACCCTGAACATCCCGGCGACCGCCCTGGCGGCCCAGCCATGAGCGAGCCGTGTCGCATTCAGCTGCTCAGCCCGCGGCTGGCCAACCAGATCGCCGCCGGCGAGGTGGTCGAGCGCCCGGCCTCGGTGGTCAAGGAACTGCTGGAGAACAGCCTGGACGCCGGTGCCCGCCGGGTCGACGTGGAGGTCGAGCAGGGTGGCATCAAGCTGTTGCGGGTGCGCGACGACGGTGGCGGCATCCCTGCGGACGACATGCCGCTGGCCCTGGCGCGTCACGCCACCAGCAAGATCCGTGAGCTGGAAGACCTGGAGGCGGTGGCCAGCCTCGGTTTTCGTGGCGAGGCGCTGGCCTCGATCAGTTCCGTCGCGCGCCTGACCATGACTTCGCGCACCGCCGATGCCGAGCAGGCCTGGCAGGTGGAGACCGAGGGGCGCGACATGGAGGCGCGGGTCCAGCCCGCCGCCCATCCGGTCGGCACCTCGGTTGAAGTGCGCGATCTGTTCTTCAATACCCCGGCGCGGCGCAAGTTCCTGCGCGCCGAGAAGACCGAATTCGATCACCTGCAGGAAGTCATCCGGCGCCTGGCTCTGGCCCGTTTCGACGTGGCCTTCCACCTGCGCCACAACGGCAAGAAGGTATTCACGCTGCACGAGGCGCCGGACGAGATCAGTCGCGCCCGCCGTGTGGCCAGCGTCTGCGGCCCCGCCTTCCTCGAACAGGCCCTGCCCATCGAGATCGAGCGCAGCGGCCTGCGCCTGTGGGGTTGGGTCGGGCTGCCGACCTTCTCGCGCAGCCAGGCCGATCTGCAGTACTTCTACGTCAACGGCCGTATGGTGCGCGACAAGCTGGTGGCGCACGCGGTGCGCCAGGCCTACCGCGACGTGCTGTTCAACGGTCGCCACCCGACCTTCGTGCTGTTCCTCGAAATCGATCCGGGCGTGGTGGACGTCAACGTGCACCCGACCAAGCACGAGGTGCGCTTCCGCGACAGTCGCATGGTCCACGACTTCCTCTATGGCACCCTGCATCGGGCGCTCGGCGAGGTGCGGCCGGAAGACCAGCTGGCCGCCCCGGCTGCCGTGGAGCAGATCGTCCGGCCGACCGGCATCGCCGCCGGCGAATTCGGTCCTCAAGGCGAGATCGGATTGGCTGCCACCGTGCTGGAGCGGCCCGCCGAGGCCTCCGTATGGCGCTCACCCGGCGCCGGCTATCAGGCTCCCCGTCCACAGCCGGGCATGCCCCAGGCCGAGGTGCAGGGTGCCTATCGCGAATATTTCGCGCCGCTGCCCGAGTCGTCGGCCGCCGTCGGCCTGCCGCAGACCCAGGGCGATATTCCGCCCCTGGGCTACGCCCTGGCGCAGCTCAAGGGCGTGTACATCCTCGCCGAGAACGCCCTGGGCCTGGTGCTGGTGGACATGCACGCGGCCCACGAGCGCATCACCTATGAACGGCTGAAGACCGCCATGGCCAGCGAGGGTCTGCGCGGCCAGCCGCTGCTGGTGCCTGAGTCCATCTCACTCAGCCAGCGCGAGGCCGATTGTGCCGAGGAGCACGGCCAGTGGTTCCAGCGCCTGGGCTTCGAGCTGCAGCGCCTGGGCGAGGAGAGCCTGGCGATCCGCCAGATTCCGGCGCTGCTCAAGCAGGCCGAGGCTACCCAGTTGGTGCGCGATGTGCTCGCCGACCTGCTGGAATACGGCACCAGCGACCGCATCCAGGCCCATCTCAACGAACTGCTGGCGACCATGGCCTGCCACGGCGCGGTGCGCGCCAACCGGCGCCTGACCCTGCCCGAGATGAACGCCTTGCTGCGCGACATGGAGCACACCGAGCGCAGCGGTCAGTGCAACCATGGTCGGCCGACCTGGACCCAGCTCGGCATGGATGACCTGGACAAGCTGTTCCTGCGTGGCCGCTGAAATCACCCTCCAGGTGCTGCGTTTGCCCATGCCGCGTTGAAAATCGGTTCGGAATGCTCATTTACAGCGAGTAGACTGCGCTTCCTCATCGATTCTTGCCTTGCCTGAGCCGCACTCGCGACGCTTGGAGAGTGATTTCAGAGTTATGACCGAGCGCCTGCCTCCCGCCATCTTCCTGATGGGCCCCACCGCTTCCGGCAAGACGGACTTGGCCCTGGCCCTGGCCGACGCACTTCCGTGCGAGCTGATCAGCGTCGATTCGGCGCTGGTCTACCGGGGCATGGACATTGGCACGGCCAAGCCGGACAAGGCCACCCTTGCACGCTACCCGCACCGCCTCGTGGACATCCTCGACCCGGCGGAAAGCTACTCGGCAGCTGAATTCCGCGCCGATGCCCTGGCGGCTATGGCCGAAATCACCGCGCGCGGCCGCATTCCCCTGCTGGTCGGCGGCACCATGTTGTATTACAAGGCATTGCTGGAAGGCCTGGCGGACATGCCCGGTGCCGATCCCGCGGTGCGCGCGGAGCTGGAGGCCTGGGCCGCGGCGGAGGGCTGGGAGGTCCTGCACCGGGAGCTGGCGCGGGTCGATCCGGAGTCGGCGGCGCGCATCCATCCCAACGATCCGCAGCGTCTCACCAGGGCGCTGGAGGTCCATCGCGTCAGCGGTCTCAGCATGACCGAGCACCGTCGGCGTCAAACCGCTCAAAATAGCGGCTCCGAGGCGCCTGGAGCGCGGCAATTGCCTTATACTGCCGTCCAGTTCGCCATCGCTCCCGAGCAGCGACAGGTATTGCACGAGCGGATCGCTCGTCGATTCCTGATGATGCTGGAACAGGGCTTTGTCGAAGAGGTCGAAGCCTTGCGTCAGCGGGGCGACCTGCATGTGGGGCTGCCATCGATCCGTGCCGTGGGCTATCGCCAGGTGTGGGATTACCTGGACGGGCGTCTGGGGCGGGAGGAAATGGCGGAGCGGGGGATCATCGCCACGCGCCAGTTGGCCAAGCGCCAGTTCACCTGGCTGCGCGGCTGGGAAGATCTGCACTGGCTGGACAGCCTTGCAAGTGACAATCTTTCTTGTGCCTTGAAATACCTTCGGTCGGTCTCCATATTGTGATGAGACCCGCCTATTCGCCGTCTATCCTTGGCTTTGAGGCCAATACGGCATAAGCCATCTTAATTTGCTTGACTACATTTGAACCCCTTAAGGAGTGCGGCACATGTCAAAAGGGCATTCGCTACAAGACCCTTACCTGAATACCCTGCGTAAGGAACGCGTACCTGTTTCCATCTATCTGGTGAACGGCATCAAACTGCAAGGCCAGATCGAGTCCTTCGACCAGTTCGTGATTTTGCTGAAAAACACTGTCAGCCAGATGGTCTACAAACATGCCATTTCCACCGTCGTGCCGAGCCGGCCGGTGAGATTGCCCAGCGCTGCCGACGCCGAGCAGGTCGAGCCGGGCAACGCCTGACGGGAGCCTGACTTGTTCTTCGAGCGTCACGGTGGTGGTGAACGGGCCATCCTTGTCCATCTGGAAGGCAGCAACCCCGAGGCGGCTGAAGACCCGCAGGAGTTTCAGGACCTGGCATTGTCGGCGGGTGCCGACATGGTGGCTCTGGTCACCGTGTCTCGGCACATGCCGACCGCCAAGTTCCTGATCGGCAGCGGCAAGGTCGAGGAACTCCGCGACTTGGTCAGAGATTCCGAGGCCGAGTTGGTCATCTTCAACCACACCCTCACGCCCAGCCAGGAGCGCAACCTCGAACGCGCCTTCGAGTGTCGCGTGCTTGATCGTACCGGGTTGATCCTCGACATCTTCGCCCAGCGTGCCCGTACCCATGAAGGCAAGCTGCAGGTCGAGCTGGCCCAGCTGGATCACATGAGTACCCGCCTGGTGCGGGGCTGGACCCACCTCGAGCGTCAGAAGGGGGGGATCGGCCTGCGTGGTCCGGGTGAGACGCAGCTGGAAACCGACCGTCGCCTGCTGCGGGTGCGCATCCGCCAGATCAAGCAGAAGCTGGAGAAGGTGCGCAGCCAGCGCGAGCAGGCTCGCCGTGGTCGCCGTCGCGCGGACATCCCTTCCGTTGCCCTGGTCGGCTACACCAATGCCGGCAAGTCCACCCTGTTCAATGCTCTGACTACCTCGGAGGTCTACGCGGCCGACCAGCTGTTCGCCACTCTCGACCCGACCCTGCGGCGTCTGGAGCTGGATGACCTTGGCCCGGTGGTGCTGGCCGATACGGTGGGTTTCATCCGCCATCTGCCGCACAAGCTGGTGGAGGCATTCCGGGCGACCCTGGAAGAGTCGAGCAACTCCGATCTGCTGCTGCACGTGATCGACTCCCATGAGCCGGAGCGCGACCAGCAGATCGAACAGGTCATGGTGGTGCTCGGCGAGATCGGCGCCAATGAGTTGCCGATGCTCGAGGTATACAACAAGATCGATCTGGTCGAGGGCGTCGAGCCGCAGATCCAGCGCGATGGTGATGGCAAGCCCGAGCGGGTGTGGCTGTCGGCGCGCGATGGCAAGGGGCTCGAACTGCTGCGCCAGGCGATCGCCGAATTGCTCGGTGAAGACCTGTTCGTCGGCACGCTGCGCTTGCCGCAGCGCCTGGGCCGGCTGCGGGCGCAATTCTTCGCACTGAATGCCGTGCAGAGCGAGGCTCACGACGAGGCGGGGGACGCATTGTTGGCCATCCGCTTGCCGCGTGCCGAACTCAATCGACTGGTCAGTCGTGAAGGCTTGCAGCCGCAGGACTTTCTTGCGCAACACACTTTGCAATAAAGCCCGGCCCGCCGTTTTTGCGGCGGGTCGGGGGCTTCGGTAGCATGGGCCGGCGCGCCGCGGGCGCGTCTTTAGCTTTATCAGATGGAGATCGCTATGGCTTGGAACGAGCCGGGTGGCAACTCGAACAACCAGGACCCCTGGGGCGGCCGCAAAGGCGGTGGACGCCAGGGGCCGCCGGACCTCGACGAAGCCTTCCGCAAGCTGCAGGAGAGCCTCAACGGCATCTTCGGTGGCGGCAAGAAACGTGACGGTAATGGTCAGGGCGGCGGCGGTTTCGGCCTGCTCGGCATTGGCGTCGTCCTGCTGCTGGCGGTCTGGCTGTGGAACGCGGTCTATATCGTGGATGCCCAGGAGCAGGCGGTGATCCTGCGCCTCGGCAAGTATCACGAGACGGTCGGCCAAGGCCTGAACATCTACTTCCCGCCGATCGACCGGAAGTTCCAGGAGAACGTGACCCGCGAGCGCTCCTTCTCCAAGGAAGGCCAGATGCTCACCGAGGACGAGAACATCGTCGAGGTGCCGCTGACCGTCCAGTACAAGATCAGCAACCTCCAGGACTTCGTGCTCAACGTCGATGCGCCCGAGGTCAGCCTGCAACACGCCACCGAGAGTGCCCTGCGCCACGTCGCCGGTTCCACCTCGATGGACGAGGTGATCACTCTCGGTCGCGAGCAGATGGGCTTGGAGGTGAGCAAGCGCCTGCAGGACTTCCTCGACACCTACGGCACTGGCATCACCGTTACCCAGGTCAACATCCAGCGTGCCACGGCTCCGGCCGAGGTGAAGGATGCCTTCGACGATGTGATCCGTGCCCGCGAAGACGAGCAGCGCGAGAAGAACCAGGCCGAGACCTATGCCAATGGCGTGGTGCCCGAGGCGCGTGGTCAGGCTCAGCGCATCATCGAAGACGCCAACGGCTACCGCGACGAAGTGGTTGCCCGTGCCCAGGGTGAGGCGGATCGTTTCACCAAGCTGGTGGCCGAGTACCGCAAGGCGCCGGAAGTGACCCGGCAGCGCCTGTACCTAGACACCGTGCAGCAGGTCTTCAGCAACACCAGCAAGGTGCTGGTGACCGGCAAGGAAGGGCAGAACAACCTGCTCTATCTGCCGCTGGACAAGATGATCGACAACCGCGGCAGCGTAGGTTCCGGTGCTCAGAGCGCACCGGGCAGCACCAGCGGCGAGACCGGCACCCGCATCATCAATAACGTCGAGCGGGGCGATCTGCGTACGAGGGAGAGCCGCTGATGAGCAATAAATCGCTGTTTGCCCTGATCGCTGGGGTGATAGTCGCAATCCTGGCTTGGAACAGCCTGTATATCGTCAACCAGACCGAAAAGGCCGTGCTCCTGCAGTTCGGTAAGATCCAGGAGGCCGACGTGCCGCCAGGGTTGCACGTCAAGGTGCCGGTGATGAACCAGGTGCGCAAGTTCGATGCCCGTCTGCTGACCCTGGAGTCGCCGATCCAGCGCGTCCTGACGCTGGAGAAGAAAGCCGTGATGGTCGACGCCTACGCCAAATGGCGTGTCGCCGATGCCCAGCGCTACTACACCGCGACTTCCGGCATTCGTCAGATTGCCGACGATCGTCTGTCCCAGCGCCTGATCACCGCCCTGGCCAACCAGTTCGGTACCCGTACCCTGCATGAAGTGGTCTCCGGCGAGCGCGATGCGCTGATGGCGGCCATCACCAAGTCGCTCAATGGCATGGCGCAGAAAGAACTGGGTATCGAAGTGGTGGATGTGCGGGTCAAGGCCATCGACCTGCCGAAAGAGGTCTATCGCAGCGTGTTCGACCGCATGAGTTCGGAGCGTGAGCGCGAGGCTCGCGAGCACCGCGCCAAGGGCCGCGAACTGGCCGAAGGTATTCGCGCCGACGCCGATCGTCAGAAGCGTGTGATCCTCGCCGAGGCTTATCGCGAAGCCGAGGAAATCCGCGGTGACGGCGACGCGAAGTCGGCCGGTATCTACTCTGCGGCTTATGGTCAGGATGCCGAGTTCTATGCGTTCTACCGCAGCCTGGGCGCCTACCGCGAGAGCTTCTCCAGCAAGGGAGACGTGCTGGTGCTGGATCCGGATAGCGAGTTCTTCCGCTATCTGCAGCACCCCAAGCCCTGAGTGTCTTCGCCCCGGCGCGGCCGTTCGGCCCGTCGGGGTGACCTCCGGGGAAAACGTGTTATCATGGGTCAGCCGGGAAAAAGCCCGGCTTTTTTGCGTCTGCGGGAATCATGTGGCAGGAACTTGGCATCGCCTTTTGTCTGATGTTGGTGCTGGAAGGCATCCTGCCCTTCCTCTATCCGCAGCGCTGGCGCAGGGCGGTCACGCAGTTGGGACAATTGCCCGACCGTCGGCTGCGCCTCATGGGGCTGACCAGCATGCTGCTGGGAACCGCCCTCCTGTATCTGCTTCATTGAAGGCTGCCGCCCGTACCGAGAGGGGAATGGCGAAATGGCAACGGTAGACCGCTGGCTTCTGCCAGATGGCATCGAAGAAGTACTGCCGCCGGAAGCGGCCCGGATCGAGGCGGCACGCCGCCAGGTACTGGACCTGTTCCAGCGCTGGGGTTACGAGTTCGTCGTCACCCCGCACATCGAATACCTCGAATCCCTGCTCACCGGTGCCGGTCAGGACCTGGATCTGCGCACCTTCAAGGTGACCGACCCGCTGTCCGGCCGGCAGATGGGCTTTCGCGCCGACATCACGCCGCAGGTGGCGCGGATGGACGCCCATACCCTGCGTCGCGAAGGCCCCAGTCGCCTGTGCTACGCCGGCAGCGTGCTGCACGCCAAGCCGCGCGCGCTGGCCACTTCGCGCAGCCCGATCCAGCTGGGCGCCGAACTCTATGGCGACGCCAGCCCGGCCAGCGATGTGGAAGTCATCAGCCTGATGCTCGACACCCTGGACCTTGCTCGCGTACCGGATGTGCACATGGACCTCGGCCATGTCGGCATCTACCGTGGGCTGGCCCGCGCCGCCGGTCTTTCCGGCGAGGCGGAGCAGCGTCTGTTCGATGCCCTGCAGCGCAAGGCGATCGACGAGGTCGACGTGCTCACCGAATCCCTGCAGCCGCACCTGGCCAGCGTGCTGCGCGCCCTGGTCGAGTTGTGCGGCGGCCGCGAGGTGCTGGATCTGGCCCAGGCGGCCCTGGTCGAGGCGCCGGAGGAGGTGCATGCCGCGCTGGATCAGCTGGTGGCCATCGCCGACCAGCTGGAGCTGCGCTACCCCGAATTGCCCCTGTATTTCGATCTGGGCGAGCTGCGCGGCTACCACTACCACACCGGCGTGGTGTTCGCCGCCTTCGTGCCGGGCGTCGGCCAGTCCATCGCCCAGGGCGGCCGCTACGACGACGTCGGCGCCAATTTCGGCCGTGCTCGCCCTGCCACCGGCTTTTCCACCGACCTGAAGACTCTGGTCACCCTGGGCGACATGCAGGTCGCGGAGAAGGATGCCGGGGTCTGGGCTCCGGATCATCACGATTTCTACCTGTGGCAGGCCGTGCAGCGCCTGCGCAGCGAGGGACTGCGGGTGGTCCAGGCGTTGCCGGGGCAGGATACGAACGCGGCGATCGAGGCGGGTTGCGATCGCCAGCTGCAGCTACGTGACGGACGTTGGCAAGTGACGCCGCTGGCGTCCTGATGGTTTTCCGCCGGCCGAGGTCGGCATCGAGCTTCCAAAGAGGGCAAGTGTTATGGGTAAGAATGTCGTGGTCCTGGGCACCCAGTGGGGTGATGAGGGCAAGGGCAAGATCGTCGACCTGCTGACCGAGCAGGCCGCTGCGGTAGTGCGCTACCAGGGTGGCCACAACGCCGGCCACACGCTGGTCATCGACGGTGAGAAGACCGTGCTGCACCTGATCCCGTCCGGCATCCTGCGCGAGGGTGTGCAGTGCCTGATCGGCAACGGCGTGGTAGTCGCCCCCGACGCCCTGATGCGCGAGATCACCAAGTTGGAAGAGAAGGGCGTGCCGGTGCGCGAGCGCCTGCGCATCAGCCCGTCCTGCCCGCTGATCCTGTCCTACCACGTGGCCCTCGACCAGGCCCGCGAGAAGGCCCGTGGCGATGCCAAGATCGGCACCACCGGCCGCGGCATCGGCCCGGCCTACGAAGACAAGGTGGCACGCCGCGGCCTGCGCATCGGCGACCTGTTCCATCGCGAGCGCTTCGCCTCCAAGCTGGGCGAGCTGCTGGACTACCACAACTTCGTTCTGGTGAATTACTACAAGGAGCCGGCCGTCGACTTCCAGTCCACCCTGGACGAGTGCATGGCTTATGCCGAGCAGCTGCGCCCGATGATGACCGACGTCACCGCCGATCTGCACGAGCTGCGCCGCGCCGACAAGGACATCATGTTCGAGGGTGCCCAGGGCTCGCTGCTGGACATCGACCACGGCACCTATCCGTACGTGACCAGCTCCAACACCACCGCCGGCGGCACCGCTACCGGCTCCGGCTTCGGTCCGCTGTACCTCGACTACATCCTCGGCATCACCAAGGCCTACACCACCCGTGTCGGCTCCGGCCCGTTCCCCACCGAGCTGTTCGACGAGACCGGTGCCTTCCTCGCCAAGCGTGGCCACGAGTTCGGCTCGACCACCGGTCGTGCCCGTCGCTGCGGCTGGTTCGATGCGGTGATCCTGCGTCGCGCCATCGAGATCAACAGCATCTCCGGCCTGTGCCTGACCAAGCTGGACGTGCTCGACGGCCTGGAAACCATCCGTATCTGCACCGGCTACAAGGATGCTCAGGGCAACCTGCTGGTGGACGCGCCGACCGACGCCGACAGCTATATCGGCCTGCAGCCGGTATACGAGGAAATGCCGGGCTGGAGCGAGTCGACCCTGGGCGCCAAGAGCCTGGAAGAGCTGCCTGCTAACGCCCGCACCTACATCAAGCGCGTCGAAGAGTTGGTCGGTGCGCCGATCGACATCATCTCCACCGGCCCGGACCGCAACGAGACCATCGTCCTGCGTCACCCGTTCGCCTGATCCTCAAGTAAAGAAAAAGGCCGCTGACAGCGGCCTTTTTTGTGGGCATCGGGAAAGCGCTTCAGGACTGCATCTCGCGGAGCAGCAATTGCAGCGCAGCCGCCTGGTCGTCGGCCAGGTCGATGATGTGGAAGCCACACCAGCCATTGTGGCCAGGTCCTCCGGAGCGGCTCCACAGGCAGTCCGCACCGAGGCGGATTTCGCTGATACCGTTCAGGGGCTGGTCCAGTACCAGGCGGCACTCCCAGACCGAATCGGCCTCCGGCGGCGCCTCGCTGACCAGCATGAAGCCGTCCTCGGACAGATCGACGACCTGTCCCAGCCGGCGATCACTGTGCAGGTCGACAGCCTCGATGTTCAGTTGGGGCGTGTGGCGGCTGTGCTGGCGGCGGTCGTCCATTCAGGCTCCTTGTCGGGCTGGGTTGGCGCGCCCGGTGATACGCTGCAGGACCCGGTAGATGGCGCCGAGCGCGCGGTCCACCAGGGGGTTGCTGCGCTCTGGCGCGACGATGCGGGCGAGGTTCCGCTCCATCTCGCGTGCCAACTGGCGTATGGGCTTGACCGCCACGCGCTGGCCGCCATGGTCCACGAACATGTAGTTGTGGGTGGTCGGGCTGAACCAGGACAGCTTGAGCGTGATGGTTTCCTGCCCCTGGACGAATTCGAACCAGGTACCGAACTCGACCTGTTGCAACTCCTTGACCAGGTTCTGGGCGCGCGGCGACAGCGGTTCTTCCTCTCTGACCGGCTCGGCCAGGGCGGCATCCTCACCCAGCATGGCCCCCAGCGGACTCTCCGGGAGCTGGGTTTTGAGCTGTGCCGCCAACTGCGGTTGCTGACCCTGAATCGCGTACTGACAGGCCACAATGTCCTGCAGGAGGCGGCGGATGCCATCCTCGTGGTAGCCGCCGAGCAGTTTCAGGCCCTTGCTCAATTCGTCCAGCAGGTCGACGCGCAGGCCCTGGAGTCGGTTGCGGCCATCCGCGTCCAGTGGTGTTCCGCTCCAGGCCAGTTGTTCTGCGACTTCGCTCGCGCGTCGCCATTCGGCGCTGTGCTCGCCGTGGCGAAGCAGAATGAAGACCAGCACGTCGGCCCAGGTCAATTCGAGGAAGTTGCGAATGACGCCGGGAAGACTGCGTTCGCGCAATGCATCCTGGATCACCGCCACCGCTTGTTGTCGTGCACCGAGCAGGCGGTCGCGGCCCTTCGCCGCTTCTACGGCGCGCCGTTCGCGCAGTTCGACCTTGTGCTGGAGTGTGGCGGTGAACTCGTTGAACTCCTCGAGCAGCTTGTCGAACAGCAGCAGGTCGCTGGCGAAGCCGTGGACCACCTCTTCCACCACCCAGTAGATCTTCGCCACCAGGCCGCGCTCGTCGCCTTCGCCGCCATAAAGGACGCCTGCCTGGGCCATGGTGTTGAGCAGGCGCCTGGCCGGGTGGTGGTGGTGGGTGAACAGCGCCTTGTCCTGCAGGGCAACCTTCAGATACGGGGTGTGCAGGTGGGAAAGCGCCGTCTTGCAGGCGTGTGGCAGGTTGTCGTCGTCGAGTATGAAATCGAACAGCATGCCGACCAGGTCGATCACGTCGGCTTCCTGGTCCGCCAGTTTCTGCTGGCCCGGCAACTGGCTGTAGGTCTCCAGTTGCTGCTGCAGGCTGACCTTGATGTCTTCCACGGGTTGCGGTTGCTGCAGGCGCTGGGTCAGGGTGCTGGCCGACTGCTGCTGGAGTCGGTTCAGGGCGGCCAGCAGATCGCTGGCGCTGTAGGTGCTGGTGGCCGTGCGCGGTGCGAAGCTGGCGATGCTGCGGGTACCGCCGGGCAGGGGGCTGTCCAGGTCGTGCTGGCGGCGCTCGCCGAGCAGGACCGTCAGGCCGCCGAACAGCTGGCCCGGATCCTGGGGTGGTGGTGCGCTCAGGTCGGCCGGCGCTGCCGATTCGGCAGAGGGTGCGGTGGGGGGCGATCCACTGTCCGCAGCCCGCTTCGGCGGACTGGACGAGCCGGGCGAGCGCTGCGCGCTGTACTTGAGGTTGGGCAGGATGCCTGCGTTGATCAGGCGCTGGTTGAGCATCTCGTACAGGGTGTCCAGGCCCTGCATCACGTGCCGCTCGAACAGCATGTACAGGATGACCTTGATGCGCAGCGGCAGCGGATGGGGCGCCAGGGCGTCGTGGAAGGCGTCGGCCAGCGCCTGGGGGCCGAAGGGGTTGGTTTCCTCGCCCAGTTTCTGGCCGTTGTTGAGCAGGGCCAGGCGTTGCTCCAAGGCGAACAGCTGGCCGGTATTGCGCGCCTTGACCTTGCTGACCATGTTGGTCACCTGCAGGCTTTCCTCGTATTCCTCGTTCTGCACCAGGGCCAGGTCCTGCGAGTCCGGTTCTACCTGGGTCGAAGGCTGCAGCCTGCCCTCCAGGAAGTCCGCGAAATTCCGGGCGACGTGCTGGTGGTAGTTGCGTTCTATCTGGGGACGCAGCTTGCGCAGGTCATGCATGGCCTCGAAGAACAGGCTCTGGACCTTGTTGTTCTCGGCCTTCTCCGCGCACTCGAAGAGGGTATCGTCGGCTTGTATGAACAGTTCGGCGAGGTGCTCGGCCAGGTTGTTCATCACCAGCTTGCGGCAATCCTGTACCAACTCGCCGAAGCGGGGCTGGATTGCCCGGTTGGCGACGCCGGGTGTATGGGCGGGTGGAAGGTCCTGCGGGCTCATGCGTTGTCCTGTGCGAGGCAGGAAGGAAGTCTCGCCGGGTTAGGAACATGCTGGCAATAGAGTAGCCGCTTATCGGCCGTTACGGTGTGATGAAATAACTGGCCGCCAGGGTTGACATGGCCGCTTCCGCCCGTAAAATGGCGCGCCTCTGATACGGGAATCGGCCAAGTCGGTCCGGTAGCAGGGAGTGGAAGATCGTAGTTCCGCGATAGCTCAGTCGGTAGAGCAAATGACTGTTAATCATTGGGTCCCTGGTTCGAGTCCAGGTCGCGGAGCCAACTTCCAAACGGGGTATAGCGCAGTCCGGTAGCGCGCTTGCTTTGGGAGCAAGATGTCGGGAGTTCGAATCCCCCTACCCCGACCATTTCCGGGTCGTTAGCTCAGTCGGTAGAGCAGTTGGCTTTTAACCAATTGGTCGTAGGTTCGAATCCTACACGACCCACCATTGTTAAGAACGAAGAGCCCGCCTAGCGCGGGCTTTTTGTTGTCTCCGAAAAGGGGCGGCGGGCCGCCCCCTCATCTTCTCAGTGCAGTTTCAGGCGCGGCTCGGTGCTGCGGCCGATCCGGTCGCCGAGCATCATCAGGGCGGTGCGCAGCACGCCGTACAGCGCCATCTGGTGCATGCGGTACAGCGAGACGTAGAACATCCGCGCCAGCCAGCCTTCCAGCTTCACGCTGCCCATGAGATTGCCCATCAGGTTGCCTACCGCCGAGAAGCGCGACAGCGAGATCAGCGAGCCGTAGTCGCGGTAGCGGAATTCCGGCAGGGCCTGGCCGTTCATGCGCAGCCTGAGCGACCTGGCCAGCAACGAAGCCTGCTGGTGGGCTGCCTGCGCGCGGGGGGGCACGGTGCGTTCGCTGCCGTCGCCGAGCGGGCAGGCTGCGCAGTCGCCGAAGGCGAATATGCTGTCGTCCAGGGTGGTCTGCAGGGTCGGGCGCACCAGCAGTTGGTTGATGCGGTTGCTTTCCAGGCCGTCCAGCCCGCCGAGGAAGGCAGGGGCGCGGATGCCGGCGGCCCACACTTTCAGGCTCGCCGGGATTTCCATGCCCTGGGCCGTGATCAGCGCGTCGCCATTGACCTGGCTCACCGCCGTGCCGGTGAGCACGGTGACGCCCAGCTTCTCCAGGGTCTTGTGCACCGGGCCGCTGATGCGCTCCGGCAACGCCGGCAGGACGCGCGGGCCGGCCTCGATCAGGGTGATGCGCATGTTCTGCGGCTGGATGCGGTCCAGGCCGTAGGCGGCGAGTTCGTGGGCCGCGTGGTGCAGCTCGGCGGCCAGCTCCACGCCGGTGGCGCCGGCGCCGACGATGGCCACGCTGATGCGGCTGTCGTCGCTCTTGCCGGCATGGGCGCGCAGGTAGTGGCTGAGCATCTGCCGGTGGAAGCGCTCGGCCTGCTCGCGGGTGTCGAGGAATATGCAGTGCTCGGCCGCGCCTGGCGTGCCGAAGTCGTTGGTGGTGCTGCCGACGGCGATCACCAGGCTGTCGTAGGCCAGTTCGCGCTCGGGGAGCAATTCGCCGCCGTCCTCGTCGAGGGTGGCGGCCAGGCGGATCACCTTGCGCGCGCGATCCAGGCCGCTCATGCGGCCGAGCTGGAACTCGAAGTGGTTCCATTTGCCCTGGGCCACGTAGTTCAGCTCGTCCTCGGAGGAGTTCAGCGAGCCGGCGGCGACTTCGTGCAGCAGCGGTTTCCAGATGTGGGTGAGGGTGGCGTCGACCAGCACGACGCTGGCCTGTCTGCGCTTGCCCAGGGTCCTACCCAGACGGGTAGCGAGCTCCAGGCCGCCGGCGCCGCCGCCGACGATCACGATGCGATGGTTCATGGGGATATCTCACAAGGCTTGAGGAAATCGGTAGGCCCGGCTGGGCGAGCGCGAGGCGGCTCATAGCACCAGTCCGGCGAGCAGGCGGGAGAGAAGGCCGAGGCCGATCGTCACGGCGATCACCACCAGCAGGAGGCGCCAGGGGCGGAACGGCTGGCGCTCCACCTGGTGCTGCGGAGCGCTGAGATACTGCTCGACGCGCTGCTGGTCTTCGGGGCTGAGACGGCTGGACATGGCGGTCCTCTCGAAGGAATGTCTGCATTCTAGACGTAATTGGCGCTCGACGAACATCGCTGCCAGAGCGCCCGATCACAGGCTGATGCCCACGTCGAACAGGACGGTACGGCCGAGGTTGTGGCGCAGGAAGTCCGGTGCGTCGCGATGGGCGAACAGGACTCGCGCATAGTTGGGCCCGACCAGCGAGAGGGAGCGCCAGCCCTGGCGCAGGTACTCGCTCGGTGGTGGGAAGGGACTGTTGAGGTCGAGGACCTCGCGCTTGAGGCTGACGTAGGCCAGCAGGTCCAGCTCGCCCAGGTCCAGGCCGCGTTCGGCGTAGTTGTGTGCCTTCTTGCGCAGGGTCGGCCCCAGGCGGGCCTGCAGCTCCACGGCCGGTATCCGTCGTGGGCGCGGCTCGCGGCGCAGCAGCTGGCTGAGCGAGAGGGCACTGCGCCGTCGTTGCAGTTCTTCCTTCCATTCGTCGTTGAGGCGGCGGCCCTTGTCGAGAACGAAGAACACCTCGAAGCCGGCGTCACGGAACAGCACGTCCGGCGGCTCCTGCCCGGCGGCGAACTCTTCCTGGTGGTGGCGCAGGTTGAGGGCGGTCAACAGGCGCTGGCAGACCCAGCGCTCGCGCTCCCACTTGCGGGCGTTGGAGAGGAAATCGTTGGCTTGTTCGGCCTGGCGGGTCAGCAGGCGCAGGTAGTCGGAGTCATCCATGGCCGCAGCATAGCGCAAACGCCGTGGCGGATTGGCCGGTGTAAACTGCGCCGGCACACACGAGAAGCCTCATGCAGATACGCGCCATTCTCTCTTCAGATCATCCGCGGCTGCTCGACCTGTGGCGTCGCACGCCGAGCATCCGCTTGCGCGCCGAGGACGAGTATGAGCCCTTCTGCCGCTACCTGGCGCGGAACCCTGGGCTGAGCCTGCTGGTCGAGAGCGATGGGGCGGTCGTCGCCAGCCTGCTGGTCGGACACGACGGACGGCGCGGCTACCTGCAGCATCTGGTGGTCGAGTCTTCCTGGCGTGGCCAGGGGCTGGCGGGTGCTCTGTTGAATGAGGCGTTGGCGCGGCTGGCCGAACTCGGCGTGAGCAAGTCCCATGTCTTCGTGCTCGGCGACGCGCCCGAGGCGCTGGCCTTCTGGCGCAGCCGGCCGGGCTGGGGTGAGCGCGGCGACATCGAAGTGTTTTCCACGAGGAGTTGATGAGCATGAAGCGACTGCGCTGGTGGCTGCTGCCCCTGCTGTGTGGATGGATGGTCGCCGCAGCGGCGCTGGAGCCAGGAGAACACCTGGCACCCTGGACACTGCTGGACCAGCACGATCGTGCCTACACCCTCGACGACGATCTGCAGGTTCTGCTGGTGGCCCGCGGCATGGAAGCCGCCGATCTGCTGCGAGAGGCCTTGAGCGAACTGGGGCCGGAATACCTGGAGCGGCACCGGGTGGTGTTCCTCGCCGACATCAGTGCCATGCCGACGCCCATCGCCAGCCTGTTCGCCGTGCCGGCGATGCGCGACTACGGCTATCGGGTCATGCTCGATCGCACGGGGCGTGTCGCTTCCCGCTATCCAGGGGAAAAGGCCGAGCTGCTCTGGCTGCAACTGGATGCCGGCAGGTTGCTGGAGGTGCGCCGCTTCACCCAGGCCGGTGAGCTGCGGGCGGCGTTGAAGGGCCTGGAGCGTTGATCGCCGCCGAACTGCTGCAGCCGCTCAGCCAATGGCTGGGTTGGCTGCTCTATGCCGCCGTGCTGTCGTGGGCCGTGTGGCGCACACCCTGGGTCGAGGTGTTCAGCGACCAGCGCCGCCAGCATCTGCTGTTCGGCACGGTACTGGCGCTGTTCCTGCTATGGCTGGTGCGGCGGGATTTCGCCTCGGGCCTGTCCTTCCATTTCATCGGCATGACGGCCGTGACCCTGCTGCTAGACTGGCCCCTGGCGCTTCTCGGCGGCTTCGCCGCCCAACTCGGCCTGCTCGCCTTCGGCCGCCTGGACCTGGCTGCCCTCGGCGTCAACGGCCTGCTGCTGGTGGCGATCCCGGTGGCCATTACCGAGTTCTTCTCTGTGCAGGTCGAGCGCCGCCAGCCGCGCAACCTGTTCGTCTACATCTTCTGCTGCGGCTTCTTTCCGGCGGCGCTGACCGCGCTGGCCTGCCTGCTCGGCGGGCTGGCGTTGCTCTGGCACGACGGCCTCTATGTCATGCCGCCCTGGCTGGAAGACTTCATCGGCTACCTGTGGCTGGTAATGTTTCCCGAGGCGTTCATCAACGGCATGCTGGTCACCGGCCTGGTGGTCTTCTATCCGGACTGGCTGGAGACCTTCAACCGCACCCGCTACCTGTCGGCGCCTTGGAAGGATGGTGACTCCGATCGGCGTCCATAAGCGCGGCTTATCCCGGCTGGGCTGCTGATCTGGGTCAAGATTCGAGACGCTCCGGAATCCATGCTTAGGAAAACCACGGAGGTCTTGGACATGAGTGTGCATCTATGGGCGCGGCAGGAACTCGAAAGCAGCCTGGCGCGTGCGCGGGAGCGAGGGTTCGACCCGCTGATGAGCCTGCGGGCACTGCTCAGCGAGGCGGTGGAACTGAATCGTCAGGGGCGTGACCTGGCCGATCTGGCGCAGGAGCTGGAGTTCCTGGCCGACAATCTTGACCCGGACCGCGACTACGCCTTCATGCGGCCCTGAAAGCCA
>NZ_JAOCCV010000044.1:0-35992 GCF_029840585.1 Pseudomonas sp. GD03875
GGAGTTTTCCCCAACACGCAGTGAATCGATACCTACAGGAAGGGCCCGAGCGCCACATGCGCCGCACTATGCTCATCCAGCACCCAGCGGTGCTTGGCACTCAGGTAGCGCTCGGTGAACAGGTCCAACCAGGCGTCCAGCGCCTCTGCCGCGTGGCTCTCGCCGGCCAGTTCGAGACACAGGGCCGCGACCTCGGCGGTACACAGATGCTCGTCGCGCTTCGAGCGACGCAGGCGATAGCGCGAGAGCTGCTCCGGCTTCAGGCTGAGCACGGGAAAGCGGTTCAGATAGGGGCTCTTGCGGAACATCTTGCGCGCCTCGGTCCAGGTGGCGTCGAGCAGGATGAACAGCGGCCGCTTGCCGGACGGCAGCAGCGGCAACTCCTCGACCACCCGCCCGGGCTCGGCGTACTCGCCGGGAAACACCACGCAGGGCACATATTGCGGATCGTCCAGCAACTCCAGCAGACGCGGGTCGACGGCGGTGCGCTGCCAGCCGAAGGCATGGGTGTCGGCGACCAGATCGGCGATCAGCCAACCGGTGTTGCTAGGCTTCAGCGCCTCCACGTCGTACATCAGCAGACACACGCCGGCCTGCACTTCGACCTTCGGCCGCCAAGCGCACAGGCAATAGCTGGGGATCACCCGGCATCCCGGGCAGCGCTCGGCACGTGAGCCGCGGGACACGAAAGGTTTCAGGCTGCGCGCCAGGCGCTCGGCGCGCAGGCGGGCGACGGCATGGCTCATGATCGACTCCAGGGGAAACGCGCGCAGTCTACCCTCGCCACGGGCCAGGAGTAAGATGGAGACCTGCTGAACCCGCACCCGGCACGCCGGTCGAAGGCAGCATCGTTCATCTGGAGATCGCCATGTCCCGCCTCATCGCCCTGTTCGCCCTCGCCGCCTTCCTGCCAGCCGCCCAGGCCGCTTCGCTGCAGGAGCACGAGCTGACCCGGATGCTCGAACAGGTCGCGAAGGAGAGCAGCGTCGGCACGCCGCGCGCGATCAACGA
Organism: Pseudomonas sp. GD03875; assembly: GCF_029840585.1. Classification (NCBI taxonomy): domain Bacteria; kingdom Pseudomonadati; phylum Pseudomonadota; class Gammaproteobacteria; order Pseudomonadales; family Pseudomonadaceae; genus Pseudomonas; species Pseudomonas sp. GD03875. The sequence goes on from NZ_JAOCCV010000044.1 coordinate 1,012, forward strand.
GGATATTCTCGACCAGGGCTATACGGTAGAAGGCAATGAACTGATCAACCACCTGAGTGTGCGTCCCGCCCACGCCGCACAGATGCGCGGCAATCCCGACAGTGTGCGCAACCAACTGGCGGCCAGTGTCTGCAAGAACACCGGCTACCGCCGGCTACTGGCCAGCGGTGCCGTACTGCGCTACCAGTTCAGCGAGTACAAGAGCAACCTGCCGATCATCACCGAGCGCTTCGCCAAGGCCGACTGCGGCCTGTAGCTACCCTGCCCTGCCAGCCTCTCCATACTCCTGATCTCCTTGTAATTCCCGTCGCATGACCTGGGTCAACCAGGGAGCGCGCGTTCGACCGCCAAAGCGTCACCGGTCGGGTCATACTCTCCCCTGAGGCCCGGCGCTGCGGGAAATGGCGGCAGCGCCGTCAGCAGAAGGAGATCTTCATGCCTTATGAATCGGACGATTACCTGTCCCGGCACTTTCATACCAGCGGCGTCGACCTGACCAGCAAGGTGGAGGAACTGGTTTCCCTGGTGGTTCCCACGGCCAGCCCGAACCTGCCGCTGTACCAGGAAATGCTCACCACCGTGATCCGCATGGCCCAGGCCGACCGCAATCGCTGGGACGCCAAGATCATGCTGCAGACGCTGCGCGAGATGGAGCTGGCCTTCGGCACCCTCGAACAGTTCAAGCGCCGGCGCAAGGTCACGGTGTTCGGCTCCGCCCGCACGCCGACCGATCATCCCGTGTACGACCTGGCCCGCGAACTCGGCCGTACCCTCGCTCATCTCGACCTGATGGTGATCACCGGTGCCGGCGGCGGCGTGATGGCCGCAGCCCACGAAGGCGCCGGGCTGGAGAACAGCCTGGGCTTCAACATCACCCTGCCCTTCGAGCAGGGCGCCAATGCCACCGTGCAGGGCACCGCCAACCTGCTGTCGTTCCATTTCTTCTTCCTGCGCAAGCTGTTCTTCGTCAAGGAAGCCGATGCCCTGGTGCTCTGCCCGGGCGGTTTCGGCACACTCGACGAGGCGCTGGAAGTGATGACGCTGGTGCAGACCGGCAAGAGCCCGCTGGTGCCCATCGTCCTGCTCGACGAGCCCGGCAGCGACTACTGGGAGAAGTTCCTGCAGCTGATCCGCGAACAGCTGCAGGACCGCCACTACATACTGCCCAGCGACATGCAGCTGGTGCGCCTGGTGCACAGCGCCGAAGAGGCCGGCCAGGAGATCGCCCGCTTCTATCGCAATTACCACTCCTCGCGCTGGCTCAAGGATTTGTTCGCGATCCGCATGAACCACCCGCTCAACGAGGCGGCCATGGCCACACTGCACCAGGAATTCGCCGACCTGTGCCTGAGCGGTGGCTATCGACAAGAGGCGGCCCATGAAAAAGAGCGCGACGAACCGGAGCTGTTCGACCTGCACCGGCTGAGGTTCCAGTTCAACGCCCGCCACTACGGCCGCCTGCGCGAACTGGTGGACTTCATCAACCTGCCGCAGAACTGGGCGCGGAACGGTTGAGGACTCCGCACACCGGCGCCTGACCGATCAGACACAGGCGCCAGAAAAAACGGAGCCCGGAGAGGGGAACGCTCCGGGCTCAAGGGGAAATCAGTCCAGGCTGGCACCGCGCAACAGGCGGCCGATCTGTTCCTGGGAAAAACCTCGGTAGGCCAGGAAACGCGCCTGCCTGGCCTTCTCGCGCATGTCCGCCGGCAACTGACCGGAGAACCTGCGCAACCACAACTCTCGCAATTGCTCGCCCCAGTCGATGCCTGCCTCGCCGAGCGCCTGTTCGATATCGGGCCTGGGCAGGCCACGCTGGGCCAGCTCTTCGCGTATCCGTGCAGGACCGTATCCGGCACGGCCGCGGCTCGCGACGAAGCTCTCCAGGTAACGAGCCTCCGACAGCAGCCCCTCTGCCGCCAGTTGGTCGAGGGCGCCGTCGATCAGTTCCTGCGAGGCGCCGCGCTGGCGCAGTTTGCGGCTCAGCTCGACCCGGCCATGCTCGCGCCGGGCCAGCAGGTCCATCGCAGCGCGGCGCACAGCAACCGGGGTATCGAGCATGCCGGTCACGTTTCAGCGCCTATGATCAGGAGCCGGCTTCGACGAGGTCGTCCTCGTTTTCCTCGACCGTGCGACCAGCGGAACTAGACACCAGCAGCTTGTCGCGGATGATCTTCTCGATGGCGCCGCCGATTTCCGGATTGTCTTCCAGGTACTTGGCGGCATTCGCCTTGCCCTGACCGATCTTGTTGCTCTGGTAGCTGTACCAGGCGCCCGACTTCTCCACCAGGCCGAGCTGCACGCCCAGGTCGATGATCTCGCCGGTACGGTAGATGCCCTTGCCGTACATGATCTGGAATTCGGCCTGGCGGAACGGCGGGGCCACTTTGTTCTTCACCACCTTGACGCGGGTCTCGCTGCCAACCACCTCGTCGCCTTCCTTCACCGCGCCGGTACGGCGGATGTCCAGGCGCACGGAGGCGTAGAACTTGAGGGCGTTGCCGCCAGTGGTGGTTTCCGGGTTGCCGAACATCACGCCGATCTTCATGCGGATCTGGTTGATGAAGATGACCAGGCAGTTGGCGTTCTTGATATTGCCGGTGATCTTGCGCAGCGCCTGGCTCATCAGGCGGGCCTGCAGGCCGACGTGGGCATCGCCCATCTCACCCTCGATCTCGGCCTTGGGCACCAGGGCCGCCACGGAGTCGACGATGATCACATCCACCGCGTTGGAGCGCACCAGCATGTCGGTGATTTCCAGGGCCTGCTCGCCGGTGTCCGGTTGAGACACCAGCAGGTCGTCGACGTTGACGCCCAGCTTGCCGGCGTAGTCCGGGTCCAGTGCGTGTTCGGCATCGACGAAGGCGCAAGTGGCACCAGCCTTCTGCGCTTCGGCGATCACCGACAGGGTCAGGGTGGTCTTGCCGGAGGATTCCGGACCGTAGATCTCTACGATACGGCCCTTCGGCAGGCCACCAATGCCGAGCGCGATGTCGAGGCCGAGAGAGCCGGTGGAAATGGCCGGGATGGCCTGACGCTCGTGGTCGCCCATGCGCATCACGGCACCCTTGCCGAACTGCTTCTCGATCTGGCCCAGGGCAGCCGCCAACGCGCGCTTCTTGTTCTCGTCCATTTCCATCCTCACGTGATCAAAGGGAGCCTGTCGCTCGCCAACAACTGTATAAGTAGACAGTAGTATTCCACAAGGCAAGTCAGTCGCCTACCCCTGCAGGGGATTTTCTCCCGCCGTCAGTCGGAGCAGTCCGTCCAGCGCCCGTTGCACCGTCTGCCGACGCACCGACTCGCGATCACCGGTGAACAGACAGCGCTCGGCGAAGCGCCGCTCGCCGTCGGCCCAGGCCAGCCAGACGGTGCCGACCGGCTTTTTCGCCGAACCGCCCCCCGGCCCCGCGATACCGCTCACCGCCACGGAGAAACGCGCCCCGCTGCGGCTTTGCGCCCCCCGGGCCATCGCCTCGACTACCTCGCGGCTGACGGCTCCCACCCGTGGAAACAGCTCTTCGGGCACGCCCAGCTGAGCGGACTTCTGCGCATTGGAATAGGTGACATAGCCAGCCTCGAACCAGGCGGAGCTACCGGCGATGCGGGTGATGGCCTCGGCGATGCCGCCGCCGGTGCAGGACTCGGCGGTGCTGACCTGGGCCTTCAGGCGCAGGAGCTGCGCACCCAGCATCTCGGCCTGGCGGGTGATGGGGTCCATGGGCTCTCCGGTAAGCGGACGGGAGCGCCAACCCTACACCACGGGCTGCGACGATTTCAGTCGGATCACGGATTATTCGGATGTCGTTCGCAACACCACGACGGTGCAGCGCGCGATGAAACAGGATTGGGAAGGTATTCAGAGGAAGAAGGGGAACATCCATCACGACTGAGATCGCGGAGTCGTCCATAAAAAGTGGCCGACCCACCGCTCGATAGGCCGACCCCAATCACGTCACTTTAGGATCGTCCTTAACCACCCCCTGTTGGACGCCGGATTGATAAATGGTTCACAAAGCCCAGGACCATCTGTCGGGCTGTACCACCGTCTCGAAACCCCGCCCCAGACAAGCGAAACGCCTTATATGGCGGCCGAGAATGCCGCCCTCCTGCGCCATAAATGACCGCTGCGGTCTGAAGCACGGAACACAACCGTTCATCTGCTGACGCCCGGTGGGGCGTGATAATCTTCGCCATCGCCATGCGGGCATCCTCCAGGCACCAGCGCCGCCAATGCCTGCCCCACCACTTTCACGGATTTCTGTAAGCGACTGATGGCCAAGGAAAACTCTGATCTCTCCGCCCACACCCCGATGATGCAGCAGTACTGGAGGCTGAAGAACCAGCATCCGGACCTGCTGATGTTCTACCGCATGGGCGACTTCTACGAGCTGTTCTACGAGGACGCCAAGAAGGCGGCCGCCCTGCTCGACATCACCCTCACCGCCCGCGGCCAGTCCGCCGGCCAGGCCATCCCCATGGCCGGCATTCCCTTCCACTCGGCCGAAGGCTACCTGGCGCGCCTGGTGAAGTTCGGCGAGGCGGTGGCGATCTGCGAACAGATCGGCGATCCGGCCACCAGCAAAGGGCCGGTGGAACGCCAAGTGGTGCGCATCATCACCCCCGGCACCATCAGCGACGAGGCCTTCCTCGACGAGCGCCGCGACAATCTGGTCGGCGCCATCCTGGGTGACGAGAAGTTGTTCGGCCTGGCCATGCTCGACATCACCAGCGGCCGTTTCAGCGTGCAGGAGCTGAAAGGCTGGGAAAATCTCCTGGCCGAACTGGAGCGCCTGAGCCCCGCCGAGCTGCTGATCCCCGACGACTGGCCCCAGGGCCTGCCCATAGAAAAGCGCCGCGGTGTGCGCCGTCGCGCGCCCTGGGATTTCGAGCGCGACAGCGCACGCAAGAGCCTGTGCCAGCAGTTCGGCACCCAGGACCTCAAGGGCTTCGGCTGCGAAGGCCTGACCCTGGCCATCGGCGCCGCCGGCTGCCTGCTGGTCTACGCCAAGGAAACCCAGCGCACCGCCCTGCCCCACCTACGCAACCTGCGCCACGAGCGCCTGGACGACACCGTCATCCTCGACGGCGCCAGCCGCCGCAATCTAGAGCTGGACACCAATCTCTCCGGCGGACGCGACAACACCCTGCAATCGGTGGTCGACCGCTGCCAGACTGCCATGGGCTCGCGCCTGCTGACCCGCTGGCTGAATCGTCCGCTGCGCGACCGCACCGTGCTGGAAGGACGCCAGGAAGCCATCGCCTGCCTGCTCGACCGCTACCGCTTCGAACTGCTGCAGCCCCAGCTCAAGGACATCGGCGACGTCGAGCGCATCCTCGCCCGTATCGGCCTGCGCAACGCCCGCCCACGTGATCTGGCACGCCTGCGCGACGCCCTCGCCGCGCTGCCGCAGCTGCAGGGCGCGATGTCCGAACTGGACACCCCGCATCTGGCCGAGCTGGCGGTGAACATCCGCACCTACCCGGAACTGGCCGATCTGCTGCAACGCGCCATCATCGACAACCCGCCGGCGGTGATCCGCGACGGCGGCGTGCTGAAGACCGGCTACGACGCCGAGCTGGACGAGCTGCAGTCGATCAGCGAGAACGCCGGTCAGTACCTGATGGACCTGGAGGCGCGGGAGAAGGCGCGTACCGGCCTGGCCAACCTCAAGGTCGGCTACAACCGCGTGCACGGCTACTTTATCGAGCTACCCAGCAAGCAGGCCGAATCGGCCCCTGCCGACTACATCCGCCGGCAGACCCTGAAAGGTGCCGAGCGCTTCATCACACCGGAGCTGAAGACCTTCGAGGACAAGGCGCTGTCGGCCAAGAGCCGCGCCCTGGCCCGCGAGAAACAGCTGTATGAGGAGCTGCTGGAAATCCTCATCGCCCAGTTGGCACCACTGCAGGACACCGCCAGCGCCCTGGCCGAACTGGACGTTCTGGCCAACCTGGCCGAGCGCGCGCTGAACCTCGACCTCAACCGCCCGCGCTTCGTCGAGGAGCCCTGCATGCGCATCGAGCAGGGCCGACATCCGGTGGTCGAGCAGGTGCTGGAAACGCCCTTCGTGGCCAACGACCTGGGGCTGGACGACAACACCCGTATGCTGATCATCACCGGCCCGAACATGGGCGGTAAGTCCACCTACATGCGCCAGACTGCGCTGATCGTACTGCTCGCCCACATCGGCAGCTACGTGCCGGCGGCCAGTTGCGAGCTGTCGCTGGTCGACCGCATCTTCACCCGCATCGGCTCCAGCGACGACCTGGCCGGCGGCCGTTCCACCTTCATGGTGGAGATGAGCGAGACCGCCAACATCCTGCACAACGCCACCGACCGCAGCCTGGTGCTGATGGACGAAGTGGGCCGTGGCACCAGCACCTTCGATGGCCTGTCGCTGGCCTGGTCGGCCGCCGAGCACCTGGCCCAGCTGCGCGCCTGGACGCTGTTCGCCACCCACTACTTCGAGCTGACCGTGCTGCCGGAAAGCGAGCCGGTGGCGGCCAACGTGCACCTCAACGCCACCGAGCACAACGAACGCATCGTGTTCCTCCACCACGTGCTGCCCGGCCCGGCCAGCCAGAGCTACGGCCTGGCGGTGGCACAACTGGCCGGCGTGCCGGGGCCGGTGATCCAGCGTGCGCGCCAGCACCTCGCCCGGCTGGAAACCACCAGCCTGCCCCACGACGCGCCCCGCCACGAGCCGGGACAAATCGCCGCACCCTTGCAGAGCGACCTGTTCGCCACGCTGCCGCATCCTGTGCTGGAGGAGCTGAGCCGGCTGGCCCCGGACGATCTCACCCCGCGCCGCGCGCTGGAGCTGGTCTATGCATGGAAGGCGCGGGTCTAACGCGAAGCGGCTCAAGCTGATAGAATCGCGCGCATTTTTATGACTGCCCGGTTTACAGCCTGAGCCGCGGCCTATATCGAGCGCCTGCAAACCCTGCGCAGACGGGGCCCAGCGCCGCCGCACGAGGAGAGAATCAGCATGACCTTCGTCGTTACCGACAACTGCATCAAATGCAAATACACCGACTGCGTGGAAGTCTGCCCGGTGGACTGTTTCTACGAAGGCCCGAACTTCCTGGTGATCCACCCGGACGAGTGCATCGACTGCGCCCTGTGCGAGCCGGAATGCCCCGCCCAGGCGATCTTCTCCGAGGACGAGGTGCCGGACGGCATGCAGGAATTCATCGAGCTGAACGCCGAGCTGGCGGAAGTCTGGCCGAACATCACCGAGAAGAAGGATGCACTGTCGGACGCCGAGGAATGGGACGGCGTGAAGGACAAGCTGCAGCACTTGGAACGCTGAGTTCGTAGAGTGCAAAAAGGCCCGCTGAATGCGGGCCTTTTTATTGGCTATATGTCCCCGCCAGTTGCTGCACGCCTTGTGGGAGCGGATTTATCCGCGAATTTCGCGGCCAATCGGAATTCCGCCCAGCCGCTCCTACAAAAGCAGGATTAAGCCACCTACAACTAACGTGGACATAGCCTTTTAATTGGAGCCGGCGGTGCGCTCGTCCTACACGGACATCGGCAGCGCCTGCGGCGCTTCCACGCGAATCTCTGTGCCATCCACCAACGGCTGGCAGGCCAGGAACTCCAGCGCCGAGGCCCGCCACGACTGTCGCGCCGCGCGCTCGGCGCACTGCGCCCGGTCCAGCCGCAAGGCGCCCAGGCAGGCACGCTCCAGGCTTTCGTCCATGATCCCCGTTACCCCAGCCTCCAGCACGTCCAGCGGCCCGGTCACCGGGAAGGCGGCCACCGGCGTGCCGCAGGCCAGGGCCTCCAGCATCACCAGCCCGTATGTATCGGTGCGCGAGGGAAACACCAGCACGCTGGCGCTGGCGAAGGACCGCGCCAGCGTCTCACCCTGCTGGAAGCCGAGAAAGCGTGCCTCGGGATAGTCGCGCTCCAGCACGGCCCGCTCGGGGCCATCGCCCACCACCCGCTTCTCGCCCGGCAGATCCAGATCGAGGAAGGCGCGCAGGTTCTTTTCCGCCGCCAGGCGGCCGACATAGAGGAACACCGGCCCGACCGGCGCCTCGCCCTGCGGGCGGAACAGCTTCGTGTCCACACCCTTGCGCCACAGGTGCAGCCGGCCGAGGCCCCACGTGGCGAACTCGTCGCGCAATCGCTCGGTGCTCACCAGCACCGCCTCGCTGGGGCGGTGGAAGCGGCGCAGGAAGGCATAGCCCCAGGCCAGCGGAATGCGCGGCCAGCGGGTGTGCACGTATTCGGGAAAGCGCGTGTGGATCGCGCTGGAGAAGGCCAGCCCGCGCCGCTTCAGCCAGCGCCGGGCGGCCCAGCCGAGCGGGCCCTCGGTCGCCAGATGCACGCAGTCCGGGCGGAAGTCGCGGATCGCCGGGCCTACCCGCCACAGGTCCCAGGCCAGGGGAATCTCCGGGTAGCTCGGACAGGGCACGTGGTTGAATTCCTGTGGCGACAGCACCTTGACCAGATGCCCCAGGCCACGCAGTTCCCGCACCAGCGCCTGCAGGCTGGTGACCACGCCGTTGACCTGCGGCGCCCAGGCATCGCTGACGACGAGAATCCTCATGCCGCCTGCCCGACGGTCGCCACCTCGGTCGCCTGCGTCTGGTCCTCGGCCAGCCGGTACAGCTGGATGCTGCCGTCGAGGTGCTCGATCAGCGCCGAGCAGGACTCCACCCAGTCGCCGCAGTTCATGTACTCCACAGCGCCGACCCGGCGGATCTCCGCATGGTGGATGTGCCCGCAGACCACGCCGTCGAAACCGCGCTTGACGCACTCGTGGGCGATGGCTTCCTCGAAGTCGCTGATGAAGTTCACCGCCGTCTTGACCTTGTGCTTGAGGTAGGCCGACAGCGACCAGTAGCCGTAGCCCCAGCGCTCGCGCCAGTGGTTGAGCCAGCGGTTGAGGGTCAGGGTGAACTCGTAGGCCGAGTCGCCGAGGAAGGCCAGCCAGCGGTGGTAGCGGGTGATCACGTCGAACTGGTCGCCGTGGATCACCAGCAGGCGCCGGCCATCGGCGGTGTAGTGCTCGGCCTCGTCCACCAGCTGGATGTTGCCAAGGATCAGCGTCGAATAGCGGCGCAGGAATTCGTCGTGGTTGCCGGTGACGTAGATCACCTCGGTGCCGCGCTTGCTCATGGTCAGCAGGCGGCGAATCACGTTGGTATGCGCCTGTGGCCAGTAGATGCCGCCGCGCAGCTTCCAGCCGTCGATGATGTCGCCGACCAGGTACACCCGGTCCGCCTGGTAGCGTTTGAGGAACCCGGCCAGCCGCTCGGCCTGGCAATCCCGGGTGCCGAGGTGGACATCAGAGATCCACAAGGTGCGGACATGCTGCTTGCGGCTGGGCTTGCTGCGCTCGGCGATGCTCATGGGCGGCCTCCGGCTGGGTTTAGCCGAGAGTGCGCGCAACCGGTGAAGCGACCATGACCGGCGGGTGACCGTTGCATGACAGCGCGCAGGCCGACGCGGCGTGTACACTGACCGTTCGATCAGGAGCCCGCCATGCCCCAGCTGCTCTCGCTGCGCCACTACCACCATGAACAGATCGCCCACAGCCACGACCACGCCCAGCTGGTGTTCGGCCTCAGCGGACAGCTGGACTTCGAGGTGGACGGCCGCGGCTGCCAGGTTTCCAGCCTCAGCCTCGCGGTGGTACCGCCCGGCGCCCATCACACCTGCGCCAGCCCCCGGGGCAGCCACTGCCTGGTGCTCGACGTGCCGATGGATGGCTGGCTGCAGCAACGCCTAGGGCACCATGCCGACGCCGGGCGCCGACTGCTGGAGACCCCCGGCCGGCTCCGGCTCGACCCGGCGCAGGGGCAACTGGTCAACTGGCTGGCGGCCAGCCCCATCGACGACGATGTGATCGGCCAGCAGGGCGCCGCCCTGCTGCTGGCGAGCCTGACCAGCGCCGCTCCGCCTCCTCTTTATAAGGCCCGCCTGCCGCTGGCGCGCATCGATGCCTACATCGACCGCCATTGCGCCCATCCCCTGCAGGTGGCCGACCTGGCGCGGCTGTGCGACCTCTCGGCCGCCCGCTTCCACGCCCGCTTCCTCGCCGAGACGGGACGGACACCGATGGATCATGTGCGCCTGCGTCGTCTGCACCAGGGCCGCGAGCTGCTGCTCGGCAGCCGGCTGCCGGTGGGCGAGATCGCCGCGCGGGTCGGCTACGGCTCGCAGAGCGCCTTTACCGCGGCGCTGGTCCGCGAGTTCGGCCTGACACCGCGCCAGCTTCGCGCCGACGCCTGACGCGAGTTCCACGACAAAGCCAGCGAGTCGCACGACAGACCGGGACGCGCTTACGCGCCTAGACTCTGCCGATCCCCTCAGGAGAGCCCACATGCAGACCATCGAATGGCAGGACTTCGAGCGCGTGGAACTGCGCGTCGGCACCCTGCTCAGCGCGCGCCTCAACGAGAAGGCGATCAAGCCGGCCTACGTGCTGGAAGTGGACCTCGGCGAACTCGGCGTGAAAATGTCCAGCGCCCAGATCACCGCCCACTACGACACCGACGAACTGATCGGTCGCCAGGTGCTGTGCGTGTGCAACTTCGCGCCCAAGCGGGTCGCCGGGGTACGCTCAGAAGTGCTGATCACCGGCGTCCACGACCAGGACGGCAAGGTCGTACTGGCCAGCTTCGACAAGCCACTGCCCAATGGCGCGCGACTGGCCTGACCCGTAGGGCGGGTGCGACCCGCACCACATCTTCACCACCTTTCCGGAATCCCCATGCAGCACCGCACCGCCCTCTTCGCCCTGCACCTGGGCGCCTTGTTCTTCGGCCTGTCCGGCATCTTCGGCAAACTGGCCCTGGCCGCGCCGCTGGTCATCGTGTTCGGCCGGGCGCTGTTCGCCGTCGCCGCGCTCGGGGTATTCACCCGCCTGGGCGAACCGGCCGCCGTGCTCAGCTGGCGTCGCCGCCTGGCCCTGGCCGCGGCGGGCCTGCTGCTGGGCGGGCATTGGTGGGCGTTCTTCATCGCGGTGAAGATTTCCGGCGTGGCGGTGGCTACCCTCGGCTTCGCCAGCTTCCCCGCCTTCACCGTGCTGTTGGAAGGCCTGCTGTTCCGCGAGAAGGTGCGCCTGGCCGAATGGGGCGTGGTGGCCCTGGTCAGCCTCGGCCTGGTGCTGGTCACGCCGCACTTCGACCTCGGCAGCGACGCCACCCTGGGCCTGGCCTGGGCGGTGTTCTCGGGCCTGCTGTTCGCCCTGGTGTCGGTGTCCAACCGCGCCACCACGGCCGGGGTAAAGCCGGCCCAGGCCGCACTCTGGCAGAACCTGGCGATCATGCTGGTCACCCTGCCGCTGGCCTGGACCGCCCTGCCCGACGTCCGCCCGCTCGACTGGCTGTGGATAGCCCTGCTCGGCCTGCTCTGCACGGCGCTGGCGCACAGCCTGTTCGTCGCCAGCCTGCGCGTGCTCAATGCGCGTAGCGCCTCCGTGGTCTTCGCCCTGGAGCCGGTCTACGGCATCGTCTTCGCCTGGTGGCTGTTCAACGAACAGCCCGGCCCACGGATGCTGCTCGGCGGCACGCTGATCCTGCTGGCCACGGTGCTCTCGGCGCGACTGAGTCGAGGCGCGAGCAGTCCGGCAGGAAGCGACGAAGCCATCGAGGAGATTGGCCCGTCGCCACGCGGTGGCTAACCTTGAATGTGACCAATCTTAAAGAGCAAGGCCTAAACAGGCCTTGCTTGAACTACAACCTAGAACTGCGTGCAGTGAGTGAAGCTATTGCAAGTCTTGCTGACCAGATTGGTCACTTCAACGCTCCAGGCATGCGAGCTGAAGACCTCCGCCATAAAGAAGCCTTGAGAATCGAGAGGGGGAACGATGGGTGGTGTTACGTACCCATTGCCCAGGGGGGTAGGACCATTTACCGGCTCCATCACGCTTTTACCAGTCAGGTGCGACCAGCTGCCATTGGGCTGGGCCTGCCATATATCGTACGCAGTTCTGTAGTTATTCGGGAACAGCACCCCGCCATAACTCGATACGACCCTCACCCGGTATTTGATACCGTCTTGAAGCAGAGGCCCTTGTGTCGATGGACCAAATACACAATTACCCGCATATCCGTAATAGTGCTCGATGGCAATCGTGCTTTTCAGACTTGTCTGCCCGCACGGCGAGTTGGGAAATACGCCATAGCCAGATACGTTGCCGATGATGACGCCACGCCCTTCGAGGCCATTGGCGCTGTATCCCGCGCGAACTCCCACCGCGAAATGCCCGATGTTGTCCCTGGGATTGCCATTGATCGGCGCGGGAGAGAAATAGTTGGTCGACTTGAACTCGAATACGAGCTCATGCGTGGCATAGGGCGACATATAGGATTCGAGGCCTATCATGCCGTCCCATACGCCCCATGATGTACTAATCATCGGCGTGCTCGCGCCTTCGGTCTTGGATATCAGATAATTGGCCGGCCCCGAATCGCCGTATGCAGTCACTGACAGTCCCAGCAAACAAGCCGCCATCAAACTTTTTCTCATTGCACTAGCCTCCATGTGTCATTACTGCGATCAGCATCAGATCAGATGCTGCTGATATTCTTCGAAGCAAAACAGCAGAAGAGCATCAGACATGCGGATAACTTCCTGTACTAATATTTCAGAAAAGCATCCCAGCCTATAACTTTCATACCCTGTGCGTTCTGCGCACCCCAGTGTAGACACCCGAAATCAGGCTCGCAAGTTACCAACCGCACATCAGCAAGCCACATCTATATTATGAAAATCGAACACCTGCCTCACCTGATCTAAAACAATGAACTCAACCGCAATAATTCGGTGATATTCAATTATTATTTGATTGGGCCATAAAAAAGCCCCGCACTAGCGGGGCTTTTCACTGGCTATGACTCAGACCAACTCGGCCCAGAGATCGTACTCGTCCGCATCCACCACGCGCACACGCACCTTGTCGCCGGGCTTCACTTCAGTGGAGTCGATGAACACGCTGCCGTCGATCTCCGGGGCGTCGGCCCAGGAGCGGCCCACGGCGCCTTCGTGGTCGACTTCGTCGATCAGCACTTCGATCTCGGTGCCGACCTTGCGCTGCAGGCGCGCGGCGCTGATCGCCTGCTGGTGGGCCATGAAGCGCTCCCAGCGGTCCTGCTTCACATCGTCCGGCACCGGCTCCAGGCCGAGGTCGTTGGCCGGGGCGCCATCCACCGGGCTGTACTGGAAGCAGCCGACGCGGTCGAGCTGGGCTTCGGTCAGCCAGTCGAGCAGGTACTGGAAGTCTTCCTCGGTCTCACCGGGGAAGCCGACGATGAAGGTGGAGCGGATGGTCAATTCCGGGCAGATCTCGCGCCAGGCCTTGATGCGGGCCAGAGTCTTGTCCTCGAAGGCCGGGCGCTTCATGGCCTTGAGCACCTTCGGGCTGGCATGCTGGAAGGGGATGTCCAGGTAGGGCAGCAGCTTGCCGGCGGCCATCAGCGGGATCACGTCGTCCACGTTCGGGTACGGGTAGACGTAGTGCAGGCGCACCCACACGCCCATGCTGGAGAGCGCTTCGCACAGTTCCTTCATGCGGGTCTTGACCGGCTGGCCTTCCCAGAAGTCGGTCTTGTACTTGAGGTCGACGCCGTAGGCGCTGGTGTCCTGGCTGATCACCAGCAGTTCCTTGACCCCGGCCTTGACCAGACGCTGGGCCTCGCTCAGCACGTCGCCCACCGGACGGCTGACCAGCCTGCCGCGCATGGAGGGGATGATGCAGAAGGCACAGCTGTGGTTGCAGCCTTCGGAAATCTTCAGATAGGCGTAATGGCGCGGGGTGAGCTTGATGCCCTGCGGCGGCACCAGATCGACGTAGGGGTTGTGGTCAGCCCTCGGCGGGATCACCTCGTGCACGGCGTTGACCACCTGCTCGTACTGCTGCGGACCGGTGACGGCCAGCACGCTCGGGTGCACATCGCGGATGGCGTTCTCGGACACGCCCATGCAGCCGGTGACGATCACCTTGCCGTTCTCGGCGATGGCCTCGCCGATGGTGTCCAGCGATTCGGCCTTGGCGCTGTCGATGAAGCCGCAGGTGTTGACCACCACCACGTCGGCGTCCTCGTAGGTGGGCACGATCTCGTAGCCCTCCATGCGCAGCTGGGTAAGGATGCGTTCGGAGTCGACGGTGGCTTTCGGGCATCCGAGCGAAACGAACCCGACTTTCGGGGTGGCGATGGACATCGGTGGCTAACCTCAAACGGGCGCTCGGCAGGCGCCTCTGATCAAAAAGTGCGCAATTCTAGCGGCAGGCTACGAGCTTGAACAGCCTGGCCTGACAACTGATCGGGGCAATCGGATGAAGACTGTGTACGGACAGGTAGATGGGAGATTCCGTCGTTGGCGTGAAGGTGGGGGCCATGTGTAGGTCGATACACCGCGTCTCTGGGGCCCCGCCTTCGCGGGGACGACGAGGGGATTGGGATTGGCGTACGTACAGCCATTACTCCGCCCAGTTGGCCTGGGTGGAGACCCTGCACGGACAAGGTAGATAGGCAGTTCCGTCATTCCCGCGAAAGCGGGAATCCATGCGTGGGTCCAGACACCGCGCTCCTGGGGCCCCACCTTCGCGGGGACGACGGGGGATTGGCATTGGCGTACGTACAGCCATTGCTCCGCCCGGTTGGCCTGGGTGGAGACCCTGCACGGACAAGGTAGATAGGCAGTTCCGTCATTCCCGTGAAAGCGGGAATCCAGGCGTGGGTCCAGACACCGTGTCCCTGGGTCCCCGCCTTCGCGGGGACGACGGGGAAGTTGGGGTGGACGTGCAGCCGCCCATTGCCCCAGGCAACTGATCTATGCTCTGCCGGGCGAGCCGGCCGAAGCGCCCGCGATCCGGCCCGCGTTGCCCGCATGTCCCCTTCCTTCCGCTGGAACCGTCCATGACCGTACTCGCCGACGAGCACGCCAAGCCCACCCATGCCTCTTCTTCCATCGGCCTGCTGGTCGGCGCCGTGGGGGTGGTCTATGGCGACATCGGTACCAGCCCGCTGTACACGCTCAAGGAGGTGTTCAACGGCGGCTACGGCGTGCAGGTGAACCACGAAGGGGTGCTCGGGGTGCTGTCGCTGATCTTCTGGGCACTGGTCTGGGTGGTGTCGGTCAAGTACGTGCTGTTCGTGCTGCGCGCGGACAACCAGGGCGAAGGCGGAGTGATGGCGCTGACGGCCCTCGCCCGCCGCGCGGCCGCCGCCCATCCACGGCTGCGCACGGTGCTGGTGCTGCTCGGCCTGTTCGGCGCCGGGCTGTTCTATGGCGACAGCATGATCACCCCGGCCATTTCGGTGCTGTCGGCGGTGGAGGGCCTGGAGATCGCCCTGGACGGCGTGGAGCACTGGGTAGTGCCGCTGGCGCTGATCCTGCTGGTGGGACTGTTCCTGATCCAGAAGCACGGCACGGGGCGCATCGGCATCCTGTTCGGGCCGGTGATGCTGGCGTGGTTCGCCGTCCTGGGCGCGCTGGGCCTGTACGGCGTCCTCCATCAGCCGCAGGTGCTGCAGGCGCTCAACCCCTACTGGTGCGTGCACTTCTTCATCGCCCACCCGGGCATCGGCGTGGCCATCCTCGGCGCGGTGGTGCTGGCGCTGACCGGCGCCGAGGCGCTGTACGCGGACATGGGCCACTTCGGCCGCAAGCCCATCGCCCGCGCCTGGTTCCTGCTGGTGCTGCCGGCCCTGGTGCTGAACTACTTCGGCCAGGGCGCGATGCTGCTGGAAAACCCTGCCGCCGCGCGCAACCCCTTCTACCTGCTGGCGCCGGCCTGGGCGCTGTTGCCGCTGGTGGGCCTGGCCACCTTCGCCACCATCATCGCCTCGCAGGCGGTGATCTCCGGCGCCTTCTCGCTGACCCGCCAGGCCATCCAGCTCGGCTACATCCCGCGCATGCACATCCAGCACACGTCCGACGCCGAGCAGGGGCAGATCTACGTCTCGGCGGTGAACTGGGCGCTGATGGTAGCCGTGGTGCTGCTGGTGATCGGCTTCGGCTCGTCCGACGCGCTGGCCTCGGCCTACGGCGTGGCGGTGACCGGCACGATGCTGATCACCACCCTGCTGGCCGCGGCCGTGGTCCTGCTGCTGTGGAACGTGCCGCGCTGGATCGCCCTGCCGCTGCTGCTGGCGTTCTTTCTGGTGGATGCGCTGTTCTTCGCCGCCAACGTGCCGAAGATCTTCCAGGGCGGCGCCTTCCCGGTGATTGCCGGGCTCGCGGTGTTCGTCCTGATGACCACCTGGAAGCGCGGCCGGCAGATGCTGGTCGAGCACCTGGACGACAACGCGCTGCCGCTGCCGGTGTTCATCTCCAGCCTGCGCGGCCAGCCGCCGCACCGGGTGCGCGGCACTGCGGTGTTCCTCACCGCGCGCTCAGACGCCGTGCCCCACGCGCTGTTGCACAACCTGCTGCACAACCAGGTGCTGCACGAGCAGGTCGTGCTGCTCACCGTCGCCAGCGAGGACGAACCCCGGGTGGCGCCGGAACGGCGCTTCGAGGTGGACGCTTACGGCGACGGCTTCTTCCGGGTGATCCTGCACTTCGGCTTCATGGAGGAACCGGACGTGCCGGCGGCCCTGCGCCTGTGCCACCTGGACGAACTGGACTTCAGCCCGATGAGCACCACCTGGTTCCTCAGCCGTGAAACGGTGGTCGCCAGCAAGCGCTTCGGCATGGCGCGCTGGCGCGAGGTGCTGTTCGCCTTCCTGCTGCGCAACGCCAACAGCAACCTGCGCTTCTTCCGGCTGCCGCTGAACCGGGTGATCGAGCTGGGCACCCAGGTGGAGATCTAGCGCCGCTCAGTGCCCCGCCTGCCGGCGGCGCACGTCCTGCAGCAGGCGCTCGGCCAGCGCCGGGTAGTTCTCGTCGAAGTGATGCCCGCCGGGCAGCTCCAGGCGCTCGCCGACCGCGCCCGGCTGGGTGCAGCCGCTCTCCCCGGCCTCGTCCTTGCCGTAGATGCACAGCACCTTGGCCGCCGGCAGCCTGCTCAGCTCGGGGCCGGTGGGCGCCTCCTGGCCAGCCTTGCCCAGCCAACCCCGGACTTCGATCTCGAAGCTGCCGCTGCGGGCCAGGGCCAGCAGGTGCACGGCGTCGACCTGTTGCTGGTCGCTGGCCGGCAGGCGGTTGTAGATCGCCGGCAACACGTCGGCGCCGAACGAGTAGCCGGTCAGCACGAAACGCCGCGCGCCCCACTTGTCGCGGTAGCGCTGCATCAGCCGGGAGAGGTCGGCGGCGCCCTGCTCCGGGGTCTTGTGCTGCCAGAAGTAGCGCAGCGTGTCGATGCCGACCACCGGGTAGCCGCGCTTGGCCAGCTCGTCGGCGACGTCGCGGTCGAGGTCGCGCCAGCCGCCGTCGCCGGAATAGAACAGGATCACAGTCTCGCCCGGCCCGGTCGCCGGCACTTCGACCACCGGCATGTCATCGCCGTCGCCGCGCAGCAGGCGCTGCAACTGTTCGTCGAGCAGGCCGGTGAGCGGCGTGTCGTAGTCGCCGATGATGGTCTCGGCATTGCCCTGGCCACGGGCGAAGCGCGCGCTGGCGTCGCTCGGGTTGTCGTTCCAGGCGGCCAGCCAGCGGCCATGGGCGGCCCTGGCCGGCAGTGCGGTGGCACAATGCTCGGCGTCGAGGTCGAAACCCACCGAGAGGGCACGGGCCTGGTCGCTGTCCTGGCGGGCGAGCCAGCGCCAGGCGAGGCTGGCACCGGCGCCGAGGCCGGCCAGCAGGTCGGGGGTCGTGTCGAATTCGGCGAGCGCCGTGCGCAGGCGCCGCTGCTGGGCCGCGCAGTCGCCATCGGCAGCCAGGAAGAACTGGCCGATGCGCGCCTGGCCGCCCTGGCTGAGCGCGAGCAGCTGCGCGTCGCTGAGCGCCTGTTCGCCCGGCACCGCGACCAAGACCTGGTGGTGCGGCGCGACGCCCGGGGCAACCACAATCATCGGGCTGCCGTCGGCGAGCGTGCGCCGCTCGACCTTCGGCTGGCCGGGTATCCGGCTCCAGAGCAGGGCCGCGCCGACCAGCACGGCGACGAGGATGATCAGGGCATGGCGCCGGTAGCGTGCGAGCATCAGCGTTTCACCAGTCCGGTCAGGCCGCCGGCGATCAGGGCGGCGGTGTCGGCCAGCGCCACCAGCGGGTCGAGCCCGGCGGGGACGGCCATGTAGCGCGGTTCCCAGTCCGGCTGGAACTTGTCCTTGAAGCGGCGCAGGCCCTGGAAGTTGTAGAGCTGTTCGCCGCGGCGGAACACCAGCGAGCCGAGGCGCTGGGTCAGCGGCGCACCGCGTCGCGGCTGCAGGCCGGAGAGCGGCACCATGCCGAGGCTGAAGCGCTGGTAGCCCTCGCCCTTGAAATGCAGGATCAGGCCGAGCATGAGGAATTCCATGGTCAGCTTCGGCGCGTCCGGCGCCGAGCGCATCAGGTCGAGGCTGGCCAGCTCGCGGCTGTCGGTCTCCAGCAGGTTGGCGAAGGCCACCACCCTGCCCTGGAAACGCACCACGGCGATGCGGAAGTGGCCGAGGTAGCCGGCGTCGAAGCGGCCGAGGGAGAAGCCCTTCTCGCGCACGTTCTTGCCCAGCAGCCAGGCGTCGGAGATCGACCGCAGCTCGTCCAGCGGCGCCTCGCCGCGCGGATGGATATGCAGCTCCAGACCGTCGCGCTGACCGCGGTTCCAGGTGTAGCGCAGGTCCTTCATCTCCTTGCCCTTGGCGTCGAGGTCGAAGCGCGACAGGTCGACCCGGGCCTCCTCGCCGAGCTTGATCGCGGTGAGGCCGATGTCCATGTAGAACGGCAGGCTCTCGGCACGCACCTGGTAGAACACCGGGCGGGCGTGGTGCAGGTCGCAGAGGTCGCGGAACCGCCAGATCAGCTCGGCGCGCCGGAGCGGCGGGCCGACCGGGTCGAACAGCGCGACCATGCTGCGCCCGCGGCGCGAATACATCAGGAAGGCCTCGTCGCCCTGTTCCCCGGTATGGAACAGCAGCGCCTTGTCGCCGGTCAGGGCCAGGCCGCCGTCCGGCTGGTCGGAGCGGCGCAGGATCGCGGCGGCCCGTTCGAGTTCGGCCGCGCCCGGCGGCGCGATGGCCGGTGGCGCCGCGCGCAGCAGCCAGGCGAGCGCCAGCACGGCGAGCAGCAACGCGCTGCCGAGGGCGGCACGCAGGGCCCGCGGCGCCGAGGCATCGAGAGCGAACTGCCACCACAGCTCGTGCTCATAGGGCACGTCGCGGTAGGCGAACAGCAGCAGCCACAGCGAGGCCGCGAGCACCGAGGCGGCCGCCGCCAGGTATAGCCAGGAGAACGGCAGTTCGAGCAGCCGGCTCGGCCGGTAGAACGACTTGCGGAACAGCGCCAGCAGGCTGGCGGTGAGCACCAGCAGGCTGGCCTCCTCCCAGTCGAAGCCCTTGAGCAGCGACAGCAGCGCGCCGACCAGCAGCAGCACCAGGGTCAGCATCCAGGCCGCCGACAGGCGCCGACGCAGCCCCTGGGCGAGCAGCAGGCAAAGCACGCCGACCAGACTGGCGCCGAGGTGCGATGCCTCGATCAGCCGGTGCGGGACGAGGAAGCCCAGGTGTTCGAGGCGGGTGTCGACCGCCGGGGTCGCACCGGAAAACAGCAGCACCACGCCGGAGATGAACACCAGCAGCGCCAGCACCGGCGCGCCGAGCCCGGACGCGACCCGGATGGCCTGGTTGCCGGCGAGCATGCGCCGGGCCTCGACAGCCAGCAGCAGCACGCAGGCCACCAGCAGCGGCAGCACCACGTAGATCAGCCGGTACAGCAGCAGCGCGGCGGCCAGCGGCGCTGCCTCGATCTGCCCGCTGAAGGCGGCGAGCATCACCGCCTCGAACACCCCGACCCCGCCCGGCACGTGGCTGAGCACGCCGGCGGCCAGGGCCAGCAGGTAGACCAGCAGGAACACGCCGAACGGCGGCGCGGTCGGCAGCAGCAGGTAGAGCACGGTGGCGGCGGCGCAGACGTCCAGCGCGGTGATCAGCAGTTGCAGGCCGCTCAGCCGCCAGTTCGGCAGGCGCAGGCTGCGGCGACCGATCCGCACCTGCATGGCGTGCGCCAGCGGATGCCTGGGCAGGCGCCGGCGCTGGATCAGCAGGACGGTGCCGGCATAGCCGAGCAGCACCAGCCCGGCGATGGCGCCCAGCACGCCGGGCGGCAGGCGCAGCGCCAGGGCGGCGTCCGGCAGGTCGCTGAGCATCGCCAGCGCGGCCAGCAGCGGCAGCGTGCAACCGAGCGAGAGGCTGGCGAACAGGGTCATCCGTGCCACTTCGCCGGCACCGAGGCCGAGGCGGGTATACAGCCGGTAGCGCACCGAGCCGCCGGAAAGCATCGACAGGCCGACCGCGTTGCCGATGGCGAAGGCGCTGAAACCGCCGAGCGCCAGGCTGGCGGCCGGCAGGCGCACATCGGCGTAGCGGCTGGCGGACCATTCGTAGCCGAGCAGCACCGCGAAGCCCGCGAGGGTGGCCGCCAGGGCGCCGGCCAGCGCGCTCGGCGGCACGTCCAGCAGGGCGACGCGCAGGGCGCCGGGGTCGAGTTCGTCGAGCAGGTGCTTGCAGGCCACCAGGGCGAGGACGAACAGCCCCAGGCCAAGGGCGAGGCCGATGGGCTGCCGGTAGGCGCTGATGCGGTCGAACCAGGCGAGACGGCGGGGATGAACCTGTGAAGCGGGAGGCGTGGAGGCTGGCGCAGTCATGGAAACCTCGGCGTGGTGCGTCACAGGTTGGGGCGAAACTGCGGTTGCCAAGTGCTCGCGGAAAAAATCTTTTGGCGCCATCGCCGAAGCGCCGGCGCCCCTCAGCCCGGGCCGAGGAACTTGCCGAGGAACTGGCGGGTGCGTTCCTCCTGCGGCGCGCTGAACAGCGCCCTGGCCTCGCCCTGTTCGACGATCACGCCCTGGTCGATGAAAATCGCCCGGTTGGCCACGTCGCGGGCGAAGCTCATCTCGTGGGTGACGATGACCATGGTGCGCTTCTCCTCGGCCAGGCCGCGGATGGTCGCCAGTACCTCGCCGACCAGTTCCGGGTCGAGCGCCGAGGTCGGCTCGTCGAACAGGATCACGTCCGGCTGCATGGCCAGCGCGCGTGCGATGGCCACGCGCTGCTGCTGGCCGCCGGAGAGGCGCTTGGGATAGGCGTCCTCCTTGCCGGCCAGGCCGACCTTGGCGAGCAGCGCACGGCCCCGCTCCAGGGCCTGGGCGCGCGGTTCCTTCTTCACCTGCACCGGGCCTTCGATGACGTTCTCCAGGGCGGTGCGGTGGGGGAACAGGTTGAAGTTCTGGAACACGAAGCCGACGTGCTGGCGCAGCTGGCGGATCAGCTTCTGCTGCGTCTTGAGCGGCCGGTCGGCGTCGATCTCGATGCTGCCCACCGTGATCCGCCCGCCGTCGGGCTGCTCCAGCAGGTTGAGGCAGCGCAGCAGGGTGGTCTTGCCCGAGCCGCTGGGGCCGATGATGGCCACCACCTCGCCGGGGGCGACGTCCAGGTCGATGCCCTTGAGCACGTCCTGGCCCTTGAAGGCCTTTCTCAGGTTGCGGACGGAAATCATCAGGAATCCTGCTCGTGGCGGTTGACCCGCGCCTCCAGGCGCGACTGGAAGTGCGCCAGGATGCTGGCCAGCACCCAGTAGATCAGCGCGGCGGCCAGGTACATGGTGAAGATCTCGAAGGTGCGCGCGGTGATCAGCTGAGCCTGGCGGAACAGCTCTGGCACCTGGATGGTGGCGGCCAGGGCGGTGTCCTTGACCAGCGAGATGAAGCTGTTGCCCAGCGGCGGCAAGGCGGTGCGCGCCGCCTGGGGCAGGATGGCCCGGTACAGGGTCTGCGCCCGGCCCATGCCGATGCTCGCCGCCGCTTCCCACTGACCACGGTCGATGGAGGCGATGGCGGCGCGGAGGATTTCCGAGGTGTAGGCGCCCATGTTCAGCGAGAAGCCGATCAGCGCGGCGGTCAGCGGCTCCAGCTGGATGCCCAGCTGGGGCAGGCCGTAGTAGATCATGAACAGCTGGACCAGCAGCGGCGTGCCGCGGAAGAACGACACGTAGATCCGCGACAGCCACTGCAGCGGCCAGTAGCCGTACAGCCGCAGCAGGGCCAGGGCGAAGCCGAGCAGCAGGCCGAAGAACATGCCACCCAGGCTCAGCACCACCGTCCACAGGGTGCCCTTGAGCAGGAAGGGCAGCGAGTCCAGCGCGAGCTGCAGGCTGGTTTCGATCATTGGGTGACGTCAGCCTTGAACCATTTCTCGGACAACTGCCTGAGGGTGCCGTCGGCCTTGAGCTTGGCCAGCGCCGCGTCGATGGCGGCCAGCAGCTGCGGGTTGCCCTTGCGCAGGGCGATGCCGGACTCCTGCCGGGAGAAGGCGTCGCCGGCCACGGCCAGGCGGCCGCCGGTCTTCTCGACCATCTCGAAGGCGGCCAGGCGGTCCACCAGGATCACGTCGATGCGGCCGACGTTGAGGTCCTGGAACTTGGTCGGGTCGTCGTCGTAGGTGCGGATGTCGGCCTGCGGCACGTTCTCCTTCAGCCACTGTTCGTAGTTGGTGCCGAGGCCCACGCCGACCTTCTTGCCGGCCAGGTCCTGGGCGCTCTTGATGCTGTCGCCGTCGGCCTTGCGGGTCAGCGCCTGGATGCCGGAGACGGTGTAGGGGGTGGAGAAGTCGTATTTCTTCCTGCGTTCGTCGGAGATGGTCACCTGGTTGATCACCACGTCCAGGCGCCTGGATTCCAGGGCGGCGAGGATGCCGTCCCACTTGGTCGGCTGGAACTGGGCCTCGACGCCCAGCTCCTTCGCCAGGGCCTGGGCGAGTTCGACCTCGAAGCCGGTCAGCTTGCCGCTCTCGTCCTGATAGTTGAACGGTGGGTAGGTGCCTTCCAGGCCGACCTTGATCGCGCCCTTGGCCTTGATGTCGTCCAGCAGGTCGGCGGCGAAGCCCGGGGTGGCCAGGCTGGCGCCGAGCAACAGGCTCAGGCTGCCGAGTAGGAAGTGGCGACGCAGCGTGGTGAATGTCATGGCAGGCTCTCCGGATGGGTAGGCGGGCAACTCTAGAAGCAAATATTTATTCGATAAAATATTGAAAAATTATCTGCTTATTCCTTTTCAATCTTGCGCGTGCTTCGACTGCTGCGCTGGATGATAGGCGAACAGCGCCGGGGCGCCGCCGGTGTGCAGGAACAGCAGAGGCCCCGTGCCGGGGAAGGCGCCGGTGGCGATGCCGTCGAGCAGGCCGGCGAAGGCCTTGCCGGTGTACACCGGGTCCAGCAGCAGCCCTTCGTACCCGGCCAGCAGGCGTATCGCCGCCAGCGTCCCGGCGTTCGGCTCGCCGTAATGCGGCGCGAAGTAGCGATCCCAGAGTTCGATGCACAGACCGGCCGGCACGTTCACTCCGAGCAGTTCGGCGGTGCGCTGCAGTAGCCCCTCGACCTTCGGGCGCTGGGTCTCGTCCGGACGCGACACTGTGACCCCGACCACCCGCGTGCCCGGGCGCTCGTGTTCCAGCGCCAGGGCCAGGCCGCTGTGGGTGCCGGCGCTGCCGGAGGCCAGCGCCACGGCGGCGAAGTCCTGCCCGCTGCGCGCCATCTGCTCGGCCAGCTCCAGGCCGGCGCGCACGTAGCCCAGCGCGCCGAGGGCGTTGGAGCCGCCGATGGGCACCAGGTAGGGCCTGCGCCCGGCGCCACGCAGGCGCTCGCAGGCGGCGGCCAGCTGCGCGTCGGCGTCGTCGAGGTTGGCCACCGCCTCCACTTCGGCACCGAACAGGTCCAGCAGCAGACGGTTGCCGTTGCCCAGGTAGTTGCCGTCGGCGGTACCGATGGGGTTCTCCAGCAGCGCCAGGCAGCCCAGGCCCAGCCTGGCGGCGACTGCAGCCGTCTGGCGCACGTGATTGGACTGGATCGCCCCGGCCGTCACCAGCACGTCGGCGCCCTGGGCCAGCGCGTCGGCAGCGAGGAACTCCAGCTTGCGCGCCTTGTTGCCGCCGAGGGCCAGTGGGGTGAGGTCATCGCGCTTGACCCAGATGTCCCGCCCCAGGTGCCGGGACAGGCGTGGCAGGTGTTCCAGCGGCGTGGCGCTCGGGATCAGTTCGAAACGGGGAAAGCGGGCAAGGGCTTGGCGGAGCATGACGGATACCCTGGAGGGAAAGCTGTCACTTTAGGATGCTCCGCGCCTCTGCGCACAACGTCATCCTCGCGCAAACGGGGCCCCAAGGACGCGGTGCCGGACCTCCACCTGGATTCCCGCCTGCGCGGGAATGACGAGGGGGGGGTTGGCCGTATGCGACCTTCACCTGATCGCCCTGCCTGCGCCGACTGCACACCCCAACCCGTCGTCCCCGCGCAGGCGGGGACCCAGTGACGCGGTGCCGAGCCTCCGCCTGGATTCCCGCCTGCGCGGGAATGACGGGGGGTTGGCCATATGCGACCTTCACCCGATCACCCCGCCTGCGCCGACTGCACACCCCACCCCGTCGTCCCCGCGCAGGCGGGGACCCAGCGACACGGTACCGGGCCTCCGCCTGGATTCCCGCCTGCGCGGGAATGACAAGGGGGGTTGGTCGTATACGACCTTCACCCGATCACCCCACCTGCGCCGACTGCACACCCCACCCCGTCGTCCCCGCGAAGGCGGGGACCCAGCGGCGCGGTGCCGGACCTCCGCCTGGATTCCCGCCTACGCGGGAATGACGGGGGGTTGGCCGTATACGGCCTTCACCCGATCACCCCGTCTGCGCCGACTGCACGCCCCGCCCCGTCATCCCCGCGCAGGCGGGGGCCCAGCGGCGCGGTGCCAGGCCTCCGCCTGGATTCCCGCCTGCGCGGGAATGACAGGATTTTCTACCTGCCTTGACCATATGAAGTCAGAACAGCTCAAGCTGGCGATCCACCAGGCTCGCGAAGTCGCCGCCCACGAACGGCAGGATCGCGTCCGCCACCGGCTGCAGCTGGCGGCTCAGGTAGTGCTCGTAGTCGATGGCGCCGGTGCGGTTCTCCAGCGGCTCGGGGCCCGCCACAGTGATCAGGTAGCTGATCCAGCCGCCCCGCTGGTACTGGCGCGGACGGCCCAGGCGGTCGTTGTGCTCGTCGGCCAGCCGCGCGGCGCGCACGTGGGGCGGGACGTTGCGCTCGTAGTCGTCGAGCTTGCGGCGCAGGCGCTTGCGGTAGACCAGCAGCTCGTCCAGTTCGCCGGCCAGGGTGCGGCGCACGTAGTCGCGCACGTAGTCCTCGTGGGGCCGGTTGTCGAACACCAGCCGGTACAGCTCCTGCTGGAAGCGCTGGGCCAGCGGCGACCAGTCGGTGCGCACCGTCTCCAGGCCCTTGAAGATCATCTCCTCGCGGCCGTCGGCGCGCCGCACCAGGCCGGCGTAGCGCTTCTTGCTGCCCTCCTCGGCGCCGCGCACGGTGGGCATCAGGAAGCGCCGGTAGTGGCTCTCGAACTGCAGCTCCAGCGCGCTCTCCAGGCCCATCTCGGCGCGCAGGTGCTCGCGCCACCACTGGTTGACCCGGGCCACCAGCTCTCGGCCGATGCGCGCGGCCTCCTCCTCGTCGTGCTCGCGGCCGAGCCAGACGAAGGTGGAGTCGGTGTCGCCGTAGATCACCTGGTATCCCTGCGCCTCGATCAGCTCGCGGGTGCGGCGCATGATGGCGTGGCCGCGCAGGGTGATGGACGAGGCCAGGCGCGTGTCGAAAAAGCGGCAGCCGCTGGAGCCGAGCACGCCGTAGAAGGCGTTCATGATGATCTTCAGCGCCTGCGACAGCGGCGCGTTGCCCTCGCGCTTGGCCGCCTCGCGGCCCTGCCAGACGCGCTCGACGATGGCCGGCAGGCAGTGCCGGGTGCGCGAGAAGCGCGCCTCGCGGAAGCCCTCCACCGAGTGCTCGTCGTCCGGCTCACGCAGGCCCTCGATCAGGCCCACCGGGTCGATCAGGAAGGTACGGATGATCGACGGGTACAAGCTCTTGTAGTCGAGCACCAGCACCGATCGGTAGAGCCCCGGCCGCGAGTCCATGACGAAGCCGCCGGGGCTGGCCTGGGGCATCTTCTCGCCGAGGTTGGGCGCGACGAAGCCCATGCGGTGCATCGGCGGCAGGTACAGGTGGGTGAAAGCCGCCACCGAGCCACCGCTGCGGTCGGCGGGCAGGCCGGTGACGGCGGCGCGTTCGAGCAAGAAGTCGATCACCCGGGTGTGGGCGAAGATGCGGGTGACCAGCTCGCAGTCCTTGAGGTTGTAGCGGGCCAGGGCCGGCTTGTCCTCGGCGAACATGCGGTTGATCTCGTCCATGCGCTGGTACGGCGTGTCGATCGCCTTGCCCTCGCCGAGCAGGGTCTGGGCCACGCTCTCCAGGCTGAACGAGGGGAAGCTCCAGGTGGCCGAGCGCAGCGCCTCGATACCGTCGATGATCAGGCGCCCGGCCGCCGCCGCGAAGTAGTGGTTGTGGCTGGCGTGCTCGCGCCACTCCATCTCCTCGTCGCCGCGCCCCAGGCGCAGCGGCACCTTCAGCTCGGCGGCGTGGCGCTGCAGCACGCGCAGGTCGAACTGCACCAGGTTCCAGCCGATGATGGCGTCCGGGTCGTGCTCGGCCATCCAGGCGTTGAGCCGCTCCAGCAGCTCGGCGCGGCTGGCGCAGTAGTCGAGGTCGAAATCCACCCCGGCGTCGCCCTCGGTGGCCGTGCCGAGCATGTACACCTGGCGCTGGCCGCAGCCCTCCAGGGCGATGGAGTACAGCTCGCCGCGTTCGCTGGTCTCGATGTCCAGCGACACCAGGCGCAACCGCGGCCGGTAGCCCTCGGCCGGCTTCAGGCGAGCGTCGAGCAGCACTCCGCCCTCGCCCGGCGTGCCGCCGAAGCTCACCGGCGCGGTGATGAAGCGCTCCATCAGGAAGCGCTCGGGCGGGCGGATGTCGGCCTCGTAGACGTCGACGCCGGCCTTGCGCAGCTGCTTGTCCAGCTTGATCAGCTGGCGGTGGGATCGGCAGTACAGGCCGAGCATCGGCCGGTGGCGGAAGTCGCGCAGGCCCAGCGGCCGCAACTCCACTTCGCGCTCGCCGCGCAGCTGCGCCTCGGCGCGCTCGCGCTGCACTTCCGGGATGAAGGCGACGGAGGGCTGATGCGGCAGGCGCACCCGCTGGGGGCCGGCGTCGGTGGCCAGCCAGAATTCGACCTCGGTGCCGGCCGGCGTGTCGCGCCAGTGCCGGGTCAGGACGAAGCCCTGCTGTAGATCCACGCCCTTGCCTCGGGAAAACCGTATGGATCGGCATTCTACCGGGCGGAGTCGGCCCGGCACTACGCGAGCCGACCTACAGCAGCGTCTGCTGGCGCATCGGTGCCAGCACGCCTTCCAGCTCCAGCAGCGCCTGCTTGCGGTGCAGGCCGCCGGCGTAGCCGGTGAGGCTGCCGTTGGCGCCGATGATGCGGTGACAGGGCACGATGATCGCGATCGGATTGACCGCGTTGGCCCTCCCCACCGCCCGCGCCGAGGTGTTGCGGTCCAGGCGCAGGGCCAGCTGGCCGTAGGTCAGGGTGGTGCCGTAGGGCACCTGGCTCAGGTGCTTCCAGGCTTCATATAGAAAGGCGTTGCCCAGCGGCGCCAGGGCCAGCTCGAACACGCGGCGGCGCCCGGCGAAGTATTCGTCCAGCTGGCGCGCCACCGGTGCCACCAGCACGGCGTCGCGCTGCAACTGGTAGCCGCGCCAGATCAGCGGCTCGTGCACCTCGTCGTCGAGGAACTCCAGGCGCTGCAGGGCGCCCTGGCCGTCCACCAGGGCGATCATCGTGCCGAGCGGGGTGTCGATCAGGTCGCCGCGCACCGGTGTGGGTCCGCCACCTCGCTGCCTTTCCATGGTTCTCGATGCCTCGATGGGAGAGACCGCGACTATCGCCGCCCTCCTCGGTGCGATCAAGTCGAAACGGGCGATGCCCGGTCGCGCAGCGGCATCCAGACCTCGACGTGGCCGGTGCCGGCCATGGGATCGAAGTCCGCGCTGTAGCGCTCGAACTCCGGCGCGTCGGCGGCCTGCAGGCCCGAGGCCGGCAGCCAGCGCTGGAAGATCGCGGCAAAGGTCTCGTGGATGCTGGAGATGTGCCCCGTGTGGCGAAACACCGCGTAGCGCCGCGCCGGCAGGCGCTGGCAGGTGAAGCCGGGCGGCAGTTCGTCGCCACGCTCGACGCGGACACCGGCGATGTACTCGAAGCCGCCGTCTTCGTCCGGGTTGCAGCACAGGCCGAAGGTCTCCCAGCCCTGCTGCCCCGGCACCTTGCCGATCCAGGGCACGAAGCGCTGCCAGAGCGCGCTGATGCCCTGGGACTTGTCGAAAGTGAAGCGTTCGCCCAGCCCGGCGATCAGCAGTTCCTCGCCGTGCTCGAAGCGCGGTTCGGCGAGCGGGTAGGTAGTGGTGGGTTGCATGCGCATGGCCTCTCTCAGTTCGATGCCTTCCAATCGGCCGCTCGCCCGCAGGGCCTCCGGCGTGACGCCGAACTGCTCGCGGAACGCGCGGGTGAACGCCTCGTGGGAGCCATAGCCCGCCTCCAGCGCCAGGTCGAGAATGTCCCGGGCGCCCTCGGCCAGGCGAGCGGCCGCGCGACTCAGGCGCCGTGCTCTGGCGTAGCGCATCACCGGCCAGCCGGTGGCAAGCGCGAAGGCCCGTGCCAGGCCGAAGCGCGACAGCCCGCAGGCATCGGCGATGCCCTGCAGGTCCAAGCGTCCTTCGAGGTCGGTCTCGATCAGCCAGAGGGCCTTGCCGATGGGGTCCATGTTCGCTCCTCACGAGTGGCCGGCAGTATCGGCGCCCAGTATGCCGGGCGCTTGATCGTTCTTGCGCGCGCCCTCGCCCCGCGAACAGAGGCTGAACGTGGCAGACGAGGCGGCGGTCTGTACGGAAAGCGCCCGTACCCGCCGCCCCAGGAGCCCGCTACCGTGTTCGTCCGCACCACCTGCCTAATGCTGTTGCTCACCGCCCCGCTGGTCCATGCCGGCGACGCCCTGCGCATCACCCAGCTGCAGCGCTGCGGCGACCTGCTCGACGACGCCTCGCAGTACTGCGTGGGCACTACCGGCCTGGGCGACGGCGAGCTACGGGTTCATCTCGGTGACAAGACCCTGGATGCGAACCGCGTTCAGCGCGACGGCCAGAGCCTGCGCCTGAAGCTCGGGCGCGAACCCAGCGCCCCACTGTGGCTGGAGCAGGGCGAGCGCAGCAGCAACCCGGTGTGGCTGTCGCGCGGACGCAGCCAGGTGCTGGCCGCCGGCCCCGACGAAGTGGCGAAGAACATGGACGGCCTGACCACCTACCTGGACCTGGTCAGCCTGCTGATCGAGGAAAAGCACGACGGCCGCAAGGAGGCCGAGCGCCTGGCCAGGCGCTATGGCGCCAAGGTGGTCGGCGCCATTCCGCCGCTGAACATCTACCAGCTGCGCCTGCCCGCCAAGGACCTGGTCCAGCGCGACGCGCTGATCCTGCGCCTGGGCAGCGAGACCAGCGTGGACGCGGTGATCATCGAGGAATCCGCCCCCGAGAAGGGCGAGGAAAGCGAAGGCGACGAGGTGTCAAACAAGCCCAGCGAGGACGAATGGGCGGCCAACCGCTTCGCCGACGCGGTGAACTACTACCAGCGACGCATCCCCGCCAAGGAAGCGCCAGTGGAGACCCGGCCGGTGCGCATCGGCGTGATCGAACGCAACGTCGACTTCGACGCGCCGGACTTCGCCGACCAGCTCGGCGGCTGCCGCCCGGAGCAACGCACCTGCCTCTACGCCCGTGACGCGGACAAACCCGACAACCACGGCAGCACCGTGGCCGGCATCTTCGCCGCCCACGCCAAGCGCGGCGGCAACAGCGGCTTCCTGCAGGCCCTGGACGGCGCCGGGCCGGGCTTCGAAGTCATCGTCGAACGCAACTCGGACGCCGGCATCACCGCCAACATCGCCGCCTCGGTCAACCTGGTCGAGGACGGCGTGCGGGTACTCAACTGGAGTTGGGGCATCCACCGGGTCGGGGCGAAGAACGTCGAGGGCGACGAAGTGGACTCGCTGATCCGCTCCGGCCTCGCCATGAGCGGCTACGAAGAACTGCTGGAAGAATTCTTCCTGTGGCTGCGCCGCGAGCACCCGGACGTGGTGGTGATCAACTCGGCCGGCAACGGCGCGGCCTTCTCCGGCACCGACGAATACCGCCTGCCCTCCTCCTTCATCACCGACCAGCTGCTGGTGGTCGGCGGCCACCAGCGCAGCCAGAAGAGCGGCGTGTCGGTGGACGACCCGGCCTATGTGGTCAAGCGCAGCTCCTCGAACATCGACATGCGGGTGGACATCACCGCCTCGGCCTGCACCCACGCCTCGACCCTGCGCGACGGCGAACGCGGCGAAGTGCACTGCGGCACCTCCTACGCCACACCGATGGTCGCCGGGGTGGTCGCCGCCATGCTCTCGATCAACCCCGAACTGCAGCCGGACCAGCTGCGCATGCTGCTGCGGCGCAGCGCCATGACCATCGGCGGCGACTACGACTTCGAGCCGATGGACGCCGAGGACCTCACCGCCCCCATCCTGCCCTCCGAGCGCAACTACCAGCTGGACGACAAGGACGTCGGCCGCTCCGCCCGCCTCGACATGCAGAAGGCGCTGGACCTGGCCGTGCAGAGCCTCGACCGGGTGCGCTGAGTGGTGTGTCTTTAAGGGTGTATAAGCTGGCTCTGCGCGACGCTTATCGCTTCCCGGATGCCCTCCCGAGCCCGCATTGTCAGCTCCGTGGGCAGAGGCGACCACGCCTTGGCGGCCTGTTCCGCATCAGTGATCGCCTTCGTATCCAACTGCTTTCGCAGGTCGCCGAGCAGCGGCTCCAACTCGCCGGACTGGCTCTCCGGCACCAGTCGGATGACTATCAGAAGATGTTCGTAGGCCTTGGCCGGGCTCTTCTCGACGCCGCGCCCCTGCCCGTAGGCCTGCGATAGCATCACCAGGGCAGTGAGGTCGCCTTGCCCGGCAGCCGCCTGCCACCACTTGAATGCTTCCTCGTAAGCCCCACGCCGCGCATAGCTGATCGCCACATCGTGCTGCGCCAGCACATAGCCGGCCTGTGCAGCCTCGAGCTTGTAGGACAGCGCCTTCTCGGCGTCAGGCTTCACCACATCCCCGAACTGCCCCGCGTAATAGCAACCGACCTTGTAGCTCCCCAACCAATCACCAGCGCGAGCAGCCTTCTCGAACCACTGGAACGCGGCTTCAGGGTTCTCGGAAGTGCCAATGCCATTGTTGTAGAACATACCCAGGTTGTACTGAGCGATTGCAACACCCGCTTCGGCACGGACCTGAAGTTGCCTGAACAACTCTTCCTTGTCGGGCGAGGCGAAAGCGCCGGTAGCTGCCGCTAGCCACAGCACGAAAGCACCAACAAGCTTCCTGCGAACACAATCAACACCCAAAAAATCCATTTTAATAAACACCTATCGGAGCATCTACCGGGAAAGAAAACCCTTGACGCGACTATAAATCGAAATAACCTCTCGAAGCTTGGCCAGCAGAACACAAGGCACCAGAACGATACAAGTCACAAGAAAGGTGCGCCAATAAAGATGGCTATCCACAATGATATGTCTATTTGAAAAAAGAAAATGCAGCCTGACAAGATATTCCAAAACAAAATAAACAAGAACACACAAAAAAGCCCTGCGATAAAATATATAATCTCTCGAGCCTATCAGCATAAACAGGAAAACTGAAACAACAAAATAGCTGAATATACCCCATGCAATCCCTAGGAGATGCTCGTAACCAAGCCTTCCTCCACCCACAAGAATGGAGATCAAGTCAACAAAATACATCAATGACTTACCGAGCAAATAAAACAAGACCACAGCCAGAAAGGAATTGGCTGATTTCAATAATTTATTCACGCCACCCTCTAACACTTTAAAATTGAAAATAAAACTTCAAAAACAACGATTCATAAAACCGAACCATCAACCACCCCAATAAGAGCACACAACAATCAAGACCTTAGCCGTTCATATCTTCACGCAACCTCTTAATAAAAAATGAGGGCAATCTATTTATCCCCCACGCCACAAAAAATGGATAATCAAAGAACCTATAGACCAAGGCGGATAGTTACCCAGAGACGTAGTAACAAGCCGGATTAAGACTTTTTCCTGTAGGCTCCAGCAACCCTTCCCTCTCATAAAGCGACAAATTGACTACCCCCACATCCCTAAAACAACAGACGTCATAGCAAAAACAGCAGTCAACAGACCAGTTAAAGCGATTGTCCCTATAAAAATAAGCAGAGCGAACCGAGAGGAGCGCAGTTTTATTTTCTTTCGATACGTCATAAATCCATAAAAATATAGCGGAATAAACGCAACCAAGAAAACAGCCAACACGACACCCATAAAGTTAACTATGTGGCCAGAGGCGACAAAAATAGCTTCCATAGCTGCGTTAGTCTTTCTCTCCAAGCTGCTCAGAACCTGCCTATAATCACAAAATCAAATACTAGTCAACTGATTAACTTGCCAAAAAATATTTTTATATAAACATACGCCCACCCTCTTTCAGACACTCATATCTGGCTACTATAAATAATCCAAAACAGCAGAATGATAATTAACACCTCAAGCCCAGACACCCCCAAATACCACTTATAACGAGCACGCCCTGTACTAACAAATGCGATCAAAGAAACAAAAAAAGACAATGGTGCACCCACAAAAAACAAACGCACCACTACCATCCCGGCCTCTCTACCAAGGCTCAACACACCAAAAACATCAGTCAAGAAATAAATACCAGTCACTAGCACAGCCGAGATGAATACGACATCCACCAAAGCCTCAAGAGCTTTCTTCATCAATTTCTGCCTACGCCACCCATAGAAAGGCGATCCCGCATATAGAAACCTATTAACTAGCATTCCCCCCTGCACTTAACATGTCAATCTCTAGCCTTACAGGGAGATCCAAAATGACCACTTGACTGCAACATCAGCCAATTAAAATACGTACCAGGCACCAGCA
The DNA here is from genome assembly GCF_029840585.1 of Pseudomonas sp. GD03875. Taxonomy (NCBI): domain Bacteria; kingdom Pseudomonadati; phylum Pseudomonadota; class Gammaproteobacteria; order Pseudomonadales; family Pseudomonadaceae; genus Pseudomonas; species Pseudomonas sp. GD03875. The sequence continues at coordinate 33,996 of NZ_JAOCCV010000044.1, forward strand.
AGCCGCACCTAGACATACTTGGTAAAATGAAACAACGCAACTACAAAAAATCAAATCATATCTAGCGCAAAACAACACTCAAAATCATTGCAAGCAGGCACAGCACCGAAGTTATGATACTTATTGCAAGTCTATTGCTTATGCCAACCTTAATTAGCATTGAAGGCATAATAAAAACAATACCAATCATTACTATAAAAGCCACTATTAGAGGAGGAGCACTCATTAATTTCCTCTCACATCATAGTACTCCATGTTTAACAAGCCACCTGAGCTTGAAAACTGTCCCAGTAGTCAGCGCGTTGCTGTAGAACACTTCCCGCAGCACGGACAATGAGGCATGGCCCCTTCATCATTTAAAAACTTATTAGCATTAATCACAAACTACGGAACAGACAGTTAAATTTATCGATACTCGACAAGCAATCCCTTGAAGTGTAAACCTAGCAGGTAGAAATCGGAGCAGCGCGCACCTATCAAGCCAGCGCTATTAAGAGCATGTCTTGTTACTGGCAAACCAGCTTACTGAAAAAATGTACCCTGGAAGGTGGGTTCGCGAAGTAATTTCAGCCCTATATTTCCCCTTACAATACACCTTCCCTTGTAGTCCGTATTTCTTCATTTCCCTCCAGCCATTATCAAGAAGCTGCTCATCATAATGCTTTATCACATCGATACTGGCCATATTACTATCAAAACTTTGCTGAACCACAGCCGAGCCTAGCTTATAAGCTACACGCCTATCACCTGTTGGCCTGACATAAGCAGGGGGAGATATTTCCAAATACTCTTTCTCGACTGCCTTTCTATCTGCGACCCCTTCAGTTTTTGGGGCCTTAGTTATCACCCACATGACCGCTAAAAATGCTAAAGCAGCAACACCCCACTGCCCTATCTTTATAAACTGGCCATTACTCATCAAAACCCCATATCTTCCATGTGTTTGACCCTGGCGTTACTCCAGCCCCTCCAATACCTGCCCCTATATTAACAGCAGTTCCGGCAGAATTTGTTACAACCTCCCCGCCAAAAATATCATAAAAACCTCCAGACAACCCCCACCCTTCAAGAAAGTTATTTAACTCACTCTTGCTCGGAGTAGGCTCATTAGGACACAACAAGAATCCAGCTGAAACATTTCCTCCTACAGAGCTTGCAGGGTAACTACGTGCGGCTCCAGCGCTTGCTAGAATGTCCCCGTATCGGGTGTATGTTATTGACCCTGAGGCAACATATATATCTATTTGAGCAGAAACGTAATCCGGAGCATATGGATTAGCCCAAGTAATAGCATTTTTAATTTCTGCCATTTTTGTTGAAATTGAATTTATTGCCGTCTGAGCCTTTGCATACTGCCCGACTTGCGAAGGAGTCATCCCACTTACATTTGTAAAGGCAGGCGAAAGACCTAACGAATCTTTATGCTGCAATGGATTTACCGGATAAAGATAGAAATTGCTCCCCCCTAATAACCCGATCGGATCCTGAGTCACATACCTCCCCAACTCCGCTGCGTAGTACCGGTAGCGGTTGTAGTACAGCCCACTCTCCTCGTCCCGATACTGCCCCTGGAATCTAATGGGCTGGTCGGTCTCGCCCTGTTCGTGATCGATGGCACCCCAGTCGTCCGCCTGGCCCTGCCAGAGGGTCTGCCCCTGTTCGCCCGTGAGTCTCAGCGGGGTACCGAGGTGGTCGGTGTGGAAGCACGCCACGCTCAGGTCTTCGATTGCCGGGCGGTGCTCTTCCGGCAGTTGCAGGCCTTCGCTGGCCAGCAGGCGGCGCACTTCGGCCAGTAGCGGGCCTTCTTCCTGGCGCCGTTGTTCCAGGCGCAGCAGCGGCACGAAACTGTTGGGCTCATGCACGGTGGTGCGCAGGCGCGCGTCCGTGGCTTCGGCGCACTGGCGGTCGCCGTCCCAGCCGTACCAGGTGGTGGTTTCTTCTCCGTTCTGCCGGACCTGCTTGAGGATGCGCCGCGATAGGCCGTCGTACTGGTAGCG
>NZ_JAOCCV010000045.1:0-32725 GCF_029840585.1 Pseudomonas sp. GD03875
CAGCAAGCCGGCAGGTTTTCCGTTCTCGCGTGGCCTAGGGGAAATCCCGCCTGTGTACGCGCGGGCAAAACCTGAAACGGAACCTCTGCCCATGATCCATCCTCTTCGCCCGCTGGCGCGCTCGATCGGCTACGCCACCGCCTCCAGCCTGAGCCTCGCCCTGCTTGCCGGCGCCGGTACCGCCCTGCTCGCCGGCCCCGCCCTGGCGGCGGAAACCGCCGCTCAGGTCCGCACCGTTGTCTTCGACGTGCCCGCCGGCCCGCTCGACCAGGCGCTCGGCCGTTTCGGCCGCCAGGCCGGCATTCCGCTGTCGACCAACGCCAGCCTCACCGCCGGCAAGCGCAGCTCCGGCGTGCAGGGCCGCTACGCCGTCGACGAAGGCCTCGCCCGCCTCCTCGCTGGCACCGGCCTGGCCAGCGCGCGCCAGGCCGATGGCAGTTACCTGCTGATCGAGCGCGGCGAAGCGGGCGACGCCCTGGAGATCGGTGCGACCTCCATCAGCGGCAGCGCGGCGCTGGGCGCCACCACGGAGGGCAGCGGGTCCTATACCACCGGCGAGACCAGTGTCGGCACCAAGCTGCCGGCTTCGCTGCGCGAGACACCCCAGTCGGTGACGGTGGTCACCCGGCAACGCATGGACGACCAGAATCTGCAGAAGCTGGAGGACATCGCCACCTACACGCCCGGCCTGACCCTGCGCAAGACGGGCGGTGAGCGCCCAGAGTTCTATTCCCGCGGCGCGGCCATGGACAACATCATGATCGACGGCCTGCCGGTGGCTTACGACAGCGACACACTAGGTACCTCGAGCCTGCCCATGTACGACCATGTCGAGGTCGTCCGTGGCGCCTCCGGGCTGATGGTCGGCGCGGGCAACCCGTCGGGAACCCTGAATCTGGTACGCAAGCGGCCCACCGACACGCCGAGGCTGTCCATCAGTGCCAGCGTCGGCCGTTGGGACGACTACCGTACCGAACTGGACGTCAGCAATCGGCTGGACAGCGCAGGTGATCTCCGTGGCCGCTTCGTCGCCGCGTATCAGGACCGCAACAGCTTCGTCGATGCCTACGGCAACAAGCGCCAGCTGTTCTACGGCATCGGCGAATACGACTTGGGCCCCGCGACCACCCTGACGCTCGGGGCCTACTACAACCGCGAGGACAATCCCGGCGCCGATTGGAACGGCCTGCCGACCCGGCCCGACGGCAGCTTCTTCGATTTCCCCCGCTCGACCCGTACCGCGCCGGACTGGACCTACTGGGACAAGGAGAATCGCAGCGTCTTCGCCGAGGTGGAGCATCGCTTCGACAACGACTGGAAGCTGCGCCTGAACGGCACCTGGCTGCGTGGCGACATGGAAATGCTAGGCGGCAGTTTCTACACCGACGAGAACGACGACTTCCACCTGAACGTCGGGCGTTATACCTACCAGCACACCCAGAAGAGCGTCGACACCTACCTCTCCGGTCCCTTCAGCCTGTTCGGCGCGACCCATGAGCTGGTCGTCGGCGCCAGCTTCCGCCGCGACGACACCGACGACGGCCCGGGTGGCCCAGGGATCGATACCGATGTCATCGTCGATCCGACCCGTTTCGACCCCAAGGCCTACGCCAAGCCGGCGATCGAGCACAACTGGTCGCGCGATGGCCGCGAGGAGCAATCCAGCACCTACGCCACGGCACGCTTCAACCTGCGCGAGGACCTGCGGCTGATCCTCGGCTCGCGTCTGGACTGGTACGACTACGAGCAGACCACCCATTCCGGCGGCTACACCTTTGGCGGCGATTACAAGGCCACCCGCGAATACACGCCCTATGCCGGCCTGATCCACGACCTCGACGACACCTACTCGGTGTATGCCAGCTGGACCCGCATCTTCAAGACCCAGGCTGCCCAGGACGCCGGCGGCAGTCTGCTGGAGCCGGTGACCGGCACCAACTACGAGGCGGGAATCAAGGGCGAGTACTTCGACGGCGCGCTCAACGCCAGCCTCGCGCTGTTCCAGCTGGTGCAGGAAAACCTGGCCAAGTCGTTGCCCTCCAGCCAGTGCAGCACGGGCATCAGCGCCTGCTACGAGGCCAGCGGCGAAGTCCGCACCCGCGGCATCGAACTGGAGATCGGTGGCGAGCTGGCTGCCGGCTGGCAGGTATCGGCGGGCTATACCTACGCCGGTGCCGAGTACACCAGGTCCACCGACTCGGCCAGCAAGGGCGACCGTTTCGACAGCGATACGCCCTACAACCTGTTCAAGGTCTTCACCACCTATCGCCTGCCGGGCGCGCTGGACAAGTGGACCGTGGGCGGCGGCTTCCGGACCCAGAGCGGTGCCTATACGAGCTTCGGTGTGAAGCAGGGCGGTTACAGCGTGAGCGACTTGATGCTGGGCTACCAACCGAGCCAGGAGTGGCAGCTGCAGGCGAACCTGAACAACGCGTTCGACAAGCGCTACTACCAGAACATCAGCAACTCCTGGGGCGCCAACAGCTTCGGCGATCCACGCAGCCTGATGCTGACGGTGCGCTACAGCCCTTCGTTCTAGCTCCAGTAGCCTGATTGAGTCGTAGGGTGCGCCGCGCGCACCGCCTCCAAGCCATCGGTCCGCACGGCGCACCCTACGACGTTCCTGGGCCACTTAACTGGTTTTTTATACAGTCATTCGCCTATAGTGGCGGCTCCGGTTTCCATGAGGACGGCTCCGCCATGCCCCGCTGCTTCTGGTGCAACGACGATCCCCTGTACATTGCCTACCACGACGAGGAATGGGGCGTGCCGCAGCGCGACCCGCAGTGGCTGTTCGAGATGCTGTTGCTGGAAGGCTTCCAGGCCGGGCTGTCGTGGATCACCGTGCTGAAGAAGCGCGAGCGCTACCGCCAGGTGCTGTTCGGCTTCGATCCCGAGCGCCTGGCGCGCATGAGCGACGAGGAAATCGAGGTGCTCATGCAGGACCCCGGCATCATCCGCAACCGCCTCAAGCTCAAGGCGGCGCGGCAGAACGCGCGGGCCTGGCTGCAGCTGGAGGACCCGGTGACCCTGCTCTGGTCCTTCGTCGGCGGCGCGCCGAAGATCAACCACTTCGCCGGGCGCGGCGAGGTGCCGGCCGTGACGCCGGAGGCCGAGGCCATGAGCAAGGCGCTGAAGAAGCGCGGCTTCACCTTCGTCGGCCCGACCATCTGCTATGCCTACATGCAGGCGGCGGGCATGGTTATGGACCACACCACCGACTGCGACCGCCACGCCGAGCTGTCGTAGCCGGATACCATCCGGCCGCCGCCCGGGCCGGTATTCCCGGAACCTATGTGGGCCACTTCCACTGCGTTCCGCGGCTACAATGCGGCCTTTTGCGCATTCGGGAGTTGCTCGTGGAGAAATTCAAAGGCGCCCTGGTCGTCGGCTTTCTGCGGTTGTTCGCCCTGCTGCCCTGGGGCGCCGTGCAGGCCGTGGGGTCCGCCATCGGCTGGCTGATGTGGAAGGTGCCCAACCGTTCGCGCGAAGTAGTGCGCACCAACCTCGCCAAGTGCTTCCCCGAACTCGACGAGGCGGCCCGCGAGCGCCTGGTCGGCGAGACCCTGCGCGACATCGGCAAGACCTTCACCGAAAGCGCCTGCGCCTGGATCTGGCCGGTGGAGCGCACCCTCAAGCTGGTGCGCGAGGTCGAGGGGCTGGATGTCCTCCACGAGGCCCTGGCGTCCGGCAAGGGGGTGGTCGGCGTGGCCAGCCACCTGGGCAACTGGGAGGTCCTCAACCACTACTTCTGCACCCAGTGCAAGCCGGTGATCTTCTACCGCCCGCCCAAGCTCAAGGCGGTCGACGAGCTGCTGCAGAAGCAGCGTGCCCAGCTGGGCAACCGGGTCGCCGCCTCGACCAAGGAAGGCATCCTCAGCGTGATCAAGGAGGTGCGGCGTGGTGGCGTGGTGGGCATCCCCGCCGATCCGGAGCCCAGCCTTTCCGCCGGAGTCTTCGTGCCCTTCTGTGCGATCCAGGCGCTGACCAGCAAGTTCGTGCCCGGCATGCTCGCCGGCGGCAAGGCCCGTGGCGTGCTGCTCAACGCGATACGGCTGCCGGACAACAGCGGCTTCAAGGTGATCTTCGAGGCCGTGCCGGACGACATGTACAGCGAGGACCCGCAGGTGTCCGCTGCGGCCATGAGTCGCGAGCTGGAGCGCTACGTGCGCGCGTACCCGAGCCAGTACCTGTGGAGCATGAAGCGTTTCAAGAAGCGCCCGGCCGGCGAGAAGAAGTGGTATTGATGCCGCGACCGATAGCTATTACCGTCAGAGCCATCTTCCCGCCCGGAACAGGACAGGCATGGACAACAAGCGCGAGCACAACCGAACCCCGCTGAAGGTCCAGCTGCGCATCGACCATCCGGTCCATGGGCGGATGATGGTGACGACCCGCGATATCTCGGAAAGCGGGGTGTTCGTGGTGATCGACGACGCCCAGAGCCTGCTGCAGATCGGCGAGGTGGTCAGCGGCCAGGTCCAGGGCCTGCCGGTGGAGGCGCCCGTGGTGCAGATGCAGGTGGTGCGCTTCGAACCGAGCGGTGTGGGGCTGATCTTCAAGCGGGACTGACCCGTTCTCCCTGACCCCTCCGCTCCGGCGCCCTACTCCCCCTGCTCCCGTTCGCTGGCGGCCGCCTTCTCCAGGCGCCGCAGGAACACGGTCATTTCCTTCTCCGTCTGCTTGTCGCCGCGCTTGCGCGCCACTTCCAGCCCGTTGTGCCAGGCCTGGCGCGCCTCTTCGAGCATGCCCTGGCGCTGGCAGGCCTGGCCCAGCAGCTTCCAGGCAGCGGAATAGTTGGGGTCGAAGCCCAGGCACTTCTGCAGGTGCTCGGCGGCGCGCTCGGCATCGCCGTCGTCGAGGTAGGCCTTGCCCAGGCCGAAGCGCAGCAGGGCGTTGTCCACCCCGCGGGTCAGCAGTCTTTCCAGTGAGTCCGGCGTCGTCATGCCCTGGCCTCGGCGAAATGCCCTGTCAGAAGAAGGTCAGACCGACCTGGAACAGGCGTTCCACGTCGCGGATGTACTTCTTGTCGACGAGGAACAGTATCACGTGGTCGCCCGAGGCGATCACCGTGTCGTCGTGGGCGATCAGCACTTCCTCGTCGCGGATCACCGCGCCGATGGTCGTGCCCGGCGGCAGGGCGATCTCCTCGATCATCTTGCCGACCACCTTGCTCGAACGGGCGTCGCCGTGGGCGATGGCCTCGATGGCCTCGGCGGCACCGCGGCGCAGACTGTGCACGCTCTCGATGTCGCCGCGGCGCACGTGGGTCAGCAGGGTGCCGATGGTGGCCAGCTGCGGGCTGATGGCGATGTCGATGTCGCCGCCCTGCACCAGGTCGACGTAGGCCGGGTTGTTGATGATGGTCATCACCTTGCGCGCGCCCAGGCGCTTGGCCAGCAGCGAGGACATGATGTTGGCCTCGTCGTCGTTGGTCAGGGCGAGGAAGATGTCGGCCTCGTTGATGTTCTCCTCCACCAGCAGGTCGCGGTCGGAGGCGCTGCCCTGCAGCACGATGGTGCTTTCCAGGTTGTCCGAGAGGTAGCGGCAGCGCGCCGGGTTCATCTCGATGATCTTCACCTGGTAGCGGCTCTCGATCGCCTCGGCCAGGCGCTCGCCGATATGGCCGCCACCGGCGATGACGATGCGCTTGTAGCTGTCCTCGAGGCGGCGCAGCTCGCTCATCACCGCGCGGATGTGGGCCTTGGCGGCGATGAAGAACACCTCGTCGTCGGCTTCGATCACCGTGTCGCCCTGGGGCATGATCGGCCGGTTGCGGCGGAAGATGGCGGCGACGCGGGTGTCGACGTTGGGCATGTGCTCGCGCAACTGGCGCAGCTGCTGGCCGACCAGCGGGCCGCCGTAGTAGGCCTTGACCGCCACCAGCTGGGCCTTGCCCTCGGCGAAGTCGATCACCTGCAGGGCGCCGGGGTACTCGATCAGGCGCTTGATGTAGTTGGTGACCACCTGCTCGGGGCTGATCAGCACGTCGACCGGGATGGCCTCGTTGTCGAACAGCGCTTCGCGGGTCAGGTAGGCCGATTCGCGCACCCGGGCGATCTTGGTCGGGGTGTGGAACAGGGTGTAGGCCACCTGGCAGGCGACCATGTTGGTCTCGTCACTGTTGGTCACCGCCACCAGCATGTCGGCGTCGTCGGCGCCGGCCTGGCGCAGCACGGTGGGGAATGAGCCGCGACCGACCACGGTGCGGATGTCCAGGCGGTCGCCGAGGTCGCGCAGGCGGTCGCCGTCGGTGTCGACCACGGTGATGTCGTTGGCCTCACTGGCCAGGTGCTCTGCCAGGGTCCCGCCGACCTGGCCGGCGCCGAGAATGATGATCTTCATGCGGACTCTTTCCTCAGCCGCGCGGTGCTGCGGCGATCTTGATCAGCTTGGCATAGTAGAAGCCGTCGTGGCCGTCGACCTGGGGCAGCAGCTGGCGGCCGTGGGTCTGCTTGAGGCCGAAGGCGCCGGGGATGTCCAGTTCGCGGGCGCCCGGCGTGCGCTGCAGGAACGCGGCGATGTTGTCGCGGTTCTCCTCCGGCAGCACCGAACAGGTGGCGTAGAGCAGCACGCCGCCGACCTCCAGGGTCGGCCACAGGGCATCGAGCAGCTCGCTCTGCAGGGTGGCGAGGGCGGTGATGTCGTCGGCCTGGCGGGTCAGCTTGATGTCCGGGTGGCGGCGGATCACGCCAGTGGCCGAACAGGGTGCGTCGAGCAGGATGCGCTGGAACGGCTTGCCATCCCACCATGCGGCCACGTCGCGGCCATCGGCGGCGACCAGGGTGGCTTCGAGCCGCAGGCGGTCGAGGTTCTCCCGCACTCGGGCCAGGCGCGCTGGCTCCAGATCCAGAGCGACGGCTTCCTTCAGGCCTGGCTTGGCTTCGAGCAGGTGGCAGGTCTTGCCGCCAGGTGCGGCGCAGGCATCCAGCACGCGCTGGCCGGGCGCCAGGTCGAGCAGGTCGGCGGCCAGTTGGGCGGCCTCGTCCTGCACGCTGACGCGACCTTCGGCGAAGCCCGGCAGGGTCTTCACGTCGCAGGGTTGCAGCAGGCGGATACCGTCGCGGCTAAAGGTGCAGGGCTCGGCCTGGATGCCGGCGGCGCGCAGCTCGGCCAGGTAGTCGTCGCGGCTGCCGTGGCGGCGATTGACCCGCAGGATCAGTGGTGGGTGTTCGTTGTTGGCGGCGCAGATCGCCTGCCACTGCTCGGGCCAGTCGGCCTTGAGGCGCTTCTGCAGCCAGCGCGGGTGAGCGGTGTGCAGCACCGGGTCGCGATCCAGTTCGGCGAACAGCGCCTGGTGATCGCGCTGGGCATTGCGCAGCACGGCGTTGAGCAGGCCCTTGAGCGAGGGCTTCTTCAGCTTGTCGACGCAGGCCACCGTCTCGCCGATGGCAGCATGGGCCGGGATGCGGGTGTGCAGCAACTGGTACAAACCGACCAGCAGCAGCGCCTCGACATCGCGGTCGGCGGCCTTGAACGGCTTCTGCAGCAGCTTGTCGGCGAGCAGCGCCAGGCGCGGTTGCCAGCGCGCGGTGCCAAAGGCCAGGTCCTGGGCGAGCGGCCGGTCGCGCGGCTCGACCCGGTCCAGCAGCGGCGGCAGGCTGCTGCCCAGCGACGCCTTGCCATTGAGCACGGCGGCCAGCGCGCGGGCGGCGGCCAGGCGAGGGTTCATTGACCGAGCACCAGGCCGGGGGCGAACTGCTCGCGGCGGCTGTTGTACAGGTCGGCGAAGGCCAGCGGCTTGCCGCCGGGCAGCTGCAGGCGGGTCAGGCGCAGGGCGCCGTCGCCACAGGCGACGGTCAGGCCGGTCTTGTCGGCGGCCAGCACGGTGCCGGGCGCACCCCTGCCCTCACCCGGTTCGGCCGCGTGCACCTTGAGGGTTTCACCATTCAGGGTGCTGTGGCAGATCGGCCAGGGGTTGAAGGCGCGGACCAGACGCTCCAGCTCGACGGCCGGGCGGTTCCAGTCGAGGCGCGCCTCGTCCTTGTTCAGCTTGTGCGCGTAGGTTGCCAGGCTGTCGTCCTGCACTTCGCCGCGCAGCTCACCGGCGGCCAGCTTGCCCACGGCCTCGACCACCGCCCGGGAACCCAGCTCGGCCAGGCGGTCGTGCAGGCTGCCGCCGGTGTCGTCGGCAGTGATAGTGGTGGTGACCTTGAGCAGCATGGGCCCGGTGTCCAGGCCCGCTTCCATCTGCATCACGGTGACGCCGCTGCTGGCATCGCCGGCCTCGATGGCGCGCTGGATCGGCGCCGCGCCGCGCCAGCGCGGTAGCAGCGAGGCATGGCTGTTGATGCAGCCCAGGCGCGGAGTATCCAGCACCACCTGGGGCAGGATCAGGCCGTAGGCCACCACCACCATCAGGTCGGGCCGGAGGGCGGCCAGTTCGGCCTGGGCAGCCGGGTCGCGCAGGGTCTGCGGCTGGTATACGGCGATATCGTGTTGCAGGGCCAGCTGCTTGACCGGGCTGGGCATAAGCTTCTGCCCGCGGCCGGCCGGCCGGTCCGGCTGGGTATACACGGCGATGATCTCGCGGCCCGCATCGAGCAGGGCCTGCAGGTGCTGGGCGGCGAATTCCGGGGTGCCGGCAAAGATGATGCGCATGGATCACTCACTGCTGAAAAGAAAAAGGCTTGCCTTCCAGGCTACGTGAGAACTGCTGCGCTCGGTTATGCCGCGTCAAAAACAGGCTCGGAATGCTCATGTACAACTCGTACACTCCGCTTCCTCGCCTGTTTTTTCCTTGCCTAACCTTCGCTCGCGACGTTCTCACGCAGCCTGGGGCAAGCCTTTGGGAGTCGTGGATCAAGCCTGCTGGCGGTGCTGCTTTTCCAGCTTCTTCTTGATCCGGTCGCGCTTGAGGCTGGACAGGTAGTCGACGAACAGCTTGCCGTTGAGGTGATCGCACTCGTGCTGGATGCACACGGCGAGCAGGCCTTCGGCGATCAGTTCGTAGGGCGTGCCGTCGCGATCCTGCGCCTTGATCTTCACCTTCTGCGGCCGGTCGACGTTCTCGTAGAAGCCCGGGACGGAGAGGCAGCCTTCCTGGTACTGGTCCATCTGTTCGGTCAGCGACTCGAACTCGGGGTTGATGAACACCCGCGGCTCGGACTTGTCCTCGGACAGATCCATCACCACCACACGTTTGTGCACGTTGATCTGGGTGGCCGCCAGGCCGATGCCGGGCGCGGCGTACATGGTCTCGAACATGTCGTCGATCAGCTGGGACAACGCCGCGTCGAAGACGGTCACCGGCTTGGCGATGGTGCGCAGGCGCGGATCGGGGAATTCGAGGATGTTGAGTATCGCCATGGCTGTTTGTGATGCACTTGTGGAATAAAGTAAAAAACCGCTGCTAAGATGATGAGCAGCTTGAAAAACGGCTCAGAGGCCGCTGGTTCTGCGGCTTACAGGCGCCAGCCACATAATAAAGGGATTCACCGCATGAGGAAATCACTACTCGCCCTGCTGCTGGTCGCCGCGGGCGGTCTGGCCCAGGCCGGCCTGGTCCAGGCAGAAGTCCAGCTCAAGGAAGGCCACCCGGACCGTTACACAGTGGTCAAGGGTGATACCTTGTGGGATATCTCCGGCAAGTTCCTCAGCAAGCCCTGGAAGTGGCCCGAGCTGTGGCACGCCAACCCGCAGATCGAGAATCCTCACCTGATCTACCCGGGCGACACCCTCAGCCTGGTCTACATCGACGGCCAGCCGCGCCTGGTGCTCAACCGTGGCGAATCCCGCGGCACCATCAAGCTGTCGCCCAAGGTACGCAGCACCCCGCTGGCCGAAGCCATCCCGACCATTCCGCTGGATGCGATCAACAGCTTCCTGCTGACCAACCGCATTGTCGACTCGGCCGAGGAGTTCACCGGCAAGCCCTACATCGTGGCCGGTCAGCAGGAGAGCGTCATCAGCGGTGCCGGCAACCGGGTCTACGCCCGCGGCAGCTTCGAGGAAGGCCAGAACATCCTCGGCATCTTCCGTCAGGGCAAGTCCTACACCGACCCGGACACCAAGGAATTCCTCGGCATCAACGCCGATGACATCGGCACCGGCGAGATCGTCGCGGAAGAGGGCGACATCGCCACCCTCAACCTGACTCGCTCCACCCAGGAAGTGCGCCTGGGCGACCGCCTGTTCCCGACCGAAGAGCGGGCGATCAACTCCACCTTCGTGCCGAGCGAGCCGCCGACCGACGTCAATGGCGTGATCCTCGACGTGCCGCGTGGCGTGGCCCGCGTCGGCCAGTACGACGTGGTGACCATCAACAAGGGCAAGATCGACGGCCTGAGCGAAGGCAACGTGCTGGCGATCTACAAGACCGGCGAAACCGTGCGCGACCGCGTCAGCGGCGAGTCGGTGAAGATCCCGGACGAGCGCTCCGGCCTGCTGATGGTGTTCCGCACCTACGAGAAGCTCAGCTACGGCCTGGTGCTGTACGCCACCCGCGACCTGGCGGTGATGGACAAGGTGAAGAACCCGTAACACCCGGAACCCCCGCCCTCGCGGGGGTTCTGCTTTTCAGTGGCACGATCAGGGACGATCGCATGCACCACCTCTCTCCCTCCGAACTGGAGGCGCGGCTGCGTCTCCACCTTCTGCCGGAACTGGGGCCGCGGCGTTTCCGCCGTTTGCTGCAGGCTTTCGGTAACGCTTCCGCCGCACTCAGCGCGCCCGCCTCGGCCTGGCGTTCGCTCGGCCTGCCGGCCGTCTGCGCCGAACCCAGGCGCAGCGCCGAGATACGCGAGCGGGCCATGGCCGCCCTGCGCTGGCTGGAGCGACCCGGCCATTCCCTGCTGATGTGGGACGATCCGGGCTATCCCGCGCTGCTGGCGGAGCTGAGCGATGCCCCGCCGCTGCTGTTCGTCGCCGGCTCGCCGTCCCTGCTCGAGCGTCCGCAATTGGCGATGGTCGGCAGTCGGCGTGCGTCGCGTCCCGGCCTCGACACCGCGGGCGCCTTCGCCCGCAGCCTGGCCGGCGGCGGCTTCGTGATCACCAGCGGCCTGGCGCTGGGCATCGACGGCGCCGCCCACGAAGGTGCGCTGGAGGTGGGCGGAGGCACCGTCGCGGTGCTGGGGACAGGCCTGGAGCACATCTATCCGCTGCGCCATGCCGGCCTGGCCGCGCGCATCGTCGATCAGGGCTGCGCACTGGTTTCCGAACTGCCGCTGGACTGCCCGCCCCAGGCCAGCAACTTTCCCCGGCGCAACCGGATCATCAGTGGCCTGTCCCTGGGCGTGCTGGTGGTGGAGGCCAGCCCGTCCAGCGGTTCGCTGATCACGGCCCGCCTGGCGGCCGAACAGGGTCGCGAGGTCTACGCGATTCCCGGCTCGATCCACCACCCCGGCGCGCGGGGCTGTCACCAGCTCCTGCGCGAGGGGGCGACTCTGGTGGAGAGCGTCGAGGACATCCTGCAGGCGCTGCGGGGTTGGCAGCGGCTCGCGCCGGTCGAGGGAGAACCGCCCGCTTCCCCGGACCACCCGCTGCTGGCGCAACTGCGCGCCGCACCCCACACCAGCGAGGCACTGGCCCTGGCCTGCGGTCTCGAACTGGGCGAGACCCTGGCCGCGCTGACCGAGCTGGAACTGGAAGGGTTGGTCGTCTGCGAGGCCGGGCGCTGGGTACACCGCGCCGTCCGAGCTGGGTAAACTCGCCGCCAGATCAGACGCGGGGGCGATCATGCACAGCAGTTGGCGGGTACGTAACGTGGCGCGGGTGGTGCGGGCGGGCGGCGTCATCGCCTATCCCACCGAGGCGGTCTGGGGGCTGGGCTGCGACCCCTGGAACGAAGCCGCGGTGGACCGCCTGCTGGCGCTCAAGGACCGTCCGGTGCACAAGGGGCTGATCGTGGTTGCCGACAGCATCCACCAGTTCGACTTCCTGCTCGACGACCTGCCCGAGCGCTGGATCGACCGGCTCGCGAGCACCTGGCCTGGCCCCAACACCTGGCTGGTGCCACACCGCGACCGCCTGCCCCAATGGGTCACCGGCCAGCACGACAGCGTGGCGCTGCGGGTCAGTGACCATCCCCTAGTACGGGAACTCTGTGCTCTGGTCGGCCCGCTGATCTCCACCTCCGCGAACCCCGCCGGCCGCCCGGCCGCCCGCAGCCGCCTGCGGGTGGAACAGTACTTCCCGCGCCAGCTGGACGCTGTGCTGGGCGGCGAATTGGGCGGCCGCAAGAACCCCAGCCTCATCCGCGACCTGCGCACGGGGGATGTGATTCGGCCTTCGTAGGGCGCTGTTCAGTCCCGATCCCTGATGACAGAATGCCCCTGTCGCGACTTCATACAGGGCAGCCATGGACGACCTCAGCCCCTCCGACCTCAAGTCGATCCTCCACTCCAAGCGCGCCAACCTCTACTACCTGCAGCACTGCCGGGTGCTGGTCAATGGCGGTCGGGTCGAGTACGTCACCGACGCCGGCAAGCAGTCGCTGTACTGGAACATCCCGATCGCCAACACCACCACGTTGCTGCTCGGCACCGGCACCTCGATCACTCAGGCGGCAATGCGCGAACTGGCCAAGGCCGGTGTGCTGGTGGGTTTCTGTGGCGGTGGCGGCACGCCGCTGTTCTCGGCCAACGAGATGGACGTGGAGGTCGCCTGGTTCTCGCCGCAGAGCGAATACCGGCCCACCGAGTACCTGCAACGCTGGGTGAAATTCTGGTTCGACGACGGCAAGCGTCTGGAGGCCGCCAAGGCTTTCCAGCTCGCCCGCCTGCAGCGTATCCGCGACGGCTGGCTGAACAGCCGGCCGCTGAAGGATGCCGGATTCCGGGTGGATGCCGGCGCCCTCGAACGCGCCCTGGAAGCTTCGCAAGGCGCCATCCAGGCTGCGCCGGACAACACCTTTCTGCTCACCGAGGAAGCGCGTCTGAGCAAGCAACTGTTCGCCCTGGCGGCTCGTGCGGTGAACTATGGCGATTTCACCCGCGCCAAGAACGGCTCCGGCGGCGACCCGGCCAACCGTTTCCTCGACCACGGCAACTACCTGGCATATGGCCTGGCCGCCAGCGCCACCTGGGTGCTCGGCATCCCCCACGGCCTGGCCGTGCTGCATGGCAAGACCCGGCGCGGCGGCCTGGTGTTCGACGTGGCCGACTTGGTCAAGGACGCCACCATCCTGCCGCAGGCCTTCGTCAGCGCCGTGCGCGGCGACGAGGAGCAGGAATTCCGCCAGGCCTGCATCGAGAACCTGACCCGCGACGAGTCGCTGGACTTCATGATCGACACCCTCAAGGCCGTGGCCGAGCGGGTCGGCGCATGAATGTCCTGCTGATCAGCCAGTGCGACAAGCGCGCCCTGGTGGAAAGCCGGCGCATCCTAGACCAGTTCGCCGAGCGCCGTGGCGAACGTACCTGGCAGACGCCGATCACCCAGGCCGGCCTCGATACCCTGCGCAAGCTGCTGAAGAAGACCGCCCGGCGCAACACCGCCGTGGCCTGCCACTGGATTCGCGGCAAGGACCACAGCGAACTGCTGTGGATCGTCGGCGACGCCAGCCGCTTCAACGAGCAGGGCGCGGTGCCGACCAACACCACCCGCCGCGACGTGCTGCGCAAGGACGACGAGAACGACTGGCACACGGGCGAGGACATCAAGCTGCTGGCGCAGATGGCGGCGCTGCTGCACGACCTGGGCAAGGCCAGCGTGGCGTTCCAGCAACGGCTGCGCCAGCGGACGCTGGAAAAGAACCTGTATCGCCACGAATGGGTATCCCTGCGCCTGTTCCTCGCCTTCGTCGGCACGGACGACGATGCCACCTGGTTGCGCCGCCTGGCCGAACCGGATGCGCAGGACGATGCCAGTTGGCTGGTCGAGGGCCGCTACCAGCGCGATGGGCTGGATGCCGAAGCCCCGCCGCCGTTCAAGGGCTTGCCGCCACTGGCCGCCGCCATCGCCTGGCTGGTGCTGACGCACCACCGCCTGCCGGTCATCCCGGTCAACGATGTCGTCAGCGGTCAGCAGCAATGGCTGGGCCGCAAGTCCTCCACCTTCAACCCGGCGCAACTGCCTGACCTGCTCGACCGGGTCGAGCACGACTGGAACGAATTGCGCCAGAGCGCCGGTGCGGACGATATCGCACCCTACTGGCAGTTCGCTCACGACCTGCCGGTACTGCTGCCCAAGTGGCGAACCCAGGCAGCCAAGCTGGCTACCCGCCTGCAAGCCTTGTGCGCCAAGGCAGGCAAGGGCGTCTGGCTGAACAACCCCTACGTCATGCACTTGGCCCGCCTGAGCCTGATGCTTGCCGACCACCACTATTCCAGCCTGTCGGCGGACTCCGCCGAGCGTGTGCGCGGCGACGGGACCAGCCCGTTGTACGCCAATACTGATCAGGAGGGGCGCCTGAAGCAGCCACTGGACGAACACCTGCTCGGCGTTGCCCGCCTGGCGGGTGGCATCGTCCATGGCTTGTCTGGTTTCGAGCGCCACCTGCCGCGCCTGGCACGCCACCGGGGGTTGAAGAAACGCAGCGAAAATGAGCGTTTCCGCTGGCAGGACAAGGCCGCCGATGCCGCTGTCGCCTTGCGCGAGCAGGCTGCCGGGCAAGGTGCGTTCATCATCAACATGGCCTCCACCGGCTGTGGCAAGACCCTGGCCAATGCCCGTGTGCTGTACAACCTGGCTGAGCCACGGCACGGCCTGCGGGCCACCTTCGCCCTCGGCCTGCGCACCCTGACCCTGCAAACCGGACGCAGCTACCGCGAAGACCTGCACCTGAGCGACGACGAACTGGCGATCCATGTCGGTGGCAGCGCCAGCCGGGCGCTTTTCGAGTATCACCAGGCCCGGGCCGAAAGCAGCGGCTCGGCCTCCATCCAGCAACTGCTCGAAGAAGACAGCCACGTGCTCTACGAAGGCCAGCCCGCCGACCACCCGCTGCTGTCCAGGGCGATGCACGACGAACGCATCCGCAACCTGCTCTACGCGCCCATGCTGGTCTGCACCATCGACCACCTGATGCCGGCCACCGAGGCCCAGCGTGCGGGGCGGCAGATCGCACCCATGCTGCGGCTGATGAGCAGCGACCTGGTGCTGGATGAGCTGGACGATTTCGACCTTGCTGACCTGCCGGCGCTGACGCGCCTGGTGCATTGGGCCGGGCTGCTTGGCAGTCGCGTCTTGCTGTCTTCGGCGACCCTGCCACCCGCCCTGGTGGATGGCATGTTCCAGGCTTACCGCGCCGGGCGTTTGCACTATCGGCGCAATCGCGGTCAACACGGAGGGCAGGATGGCCCGCTGGACATACCCTGCCTGTGGCTGGACGAGTTCGGCGTGCAACAAATGGCTTGTAGCGATGCTCAGGGTTTCGCCAGCGGACATGAGGCATTCGTGCACAAGCGGGTACAAGCGCTGGCCCGCCTCACCGAGCGCGAGGGCACGATACGCGGCGGCGAACTGGTGCCGTTACGCATGGAGGCGCAGCAGGAGCAGGCGGTGCGCCGTGCCTTTGCCGCCGAAGTACGGGCGGCCGCCGTCGAGGCTCACGGTCGCCATGGGCAAGCCTGCCCGCGCAGCGGCAAGCGGGTCAGCTTCGGTCTGGTGCGCATGGCCAATATCGAGCCGCTGTTCGAGGTCGCCCAGGAGCTGCTGCGCCTGGGTGCGCCGGAAGACCATCGTATCCACCTGTGCGTCTACCACTCGCGCTTCCCGCTGCTGCTGCGTTCGGCCATCGAGCAACGCCTGGATACCAGCCTTGATCGCCGCAAGCCCGAGGCCATCTACGAGCGAGCGGAAATACGCCGGGCCATCGACGCCTCGCCGGAGCGCAACCATCTGTTCGTGGTGCTCGGATCACCGGTCACCGAGGTCGGTCGCGACCACGATTACGACTGGGCAGTGGTCGAGCCATCCTCGATGCGCTCACTGATCCAGCTCGCCGGACGTGTGCAACGGCACCGCAACCAGCCCTGCCGGACACCGAACATCCTGATCTTCGATACCAACCTGCGCCACTTCTCTTCGGCCAGGGGGCGTGACGGTCAGCCGCTGGCGGCCTTCGTGCGACCCGGTTTCGAGGATGAGCATGCCCTGGCGGATGCGCCATTTCGCCTCACCAGCCATCGCCTCGGCAAACTGCTGCGCGCAGACGAATACCACACCATCGGCGCCACCCCACGCATCCAGCCGCGTCCGGAGCAGGAGCGGCAACCCAAGCGCAGCCTGGTCGACCTGGAACATGCGCGCATGGCCGAACGGATGCTGCCCAAGCCGCGTAACGCGCCGCCGGCTGCATCACGTTTCGCCAAGCCAGCCGACTTCGATCTCGACGCCGCCTGCGCCTGGCAGTTTCCACGCGCCGCCCTGACCTGGGCGCTGCCACAACAGCAGCCTTTCCGCGACGACCCGGGCCGCGAGACCGAATTGCTGTTCCTGCCCGACGAAGACCAGGAACGACTGCTGATCCACCGCATCCACGAGCAGGCCCAGCGCGGCAAGCCCGCGATCTACACCACCGCCGAAAGCCAGGTGGAACACCTGTGCCTGGCGTTCGGCCCGAGGATCGGCCCTTGGGGCCAGGATGACTTGCTGGAGTTGTTGCTCGAACAGGCCCAGGCGCAGCGCCTGCCGCTGGAGAAATGCGCCCAGCGCTTTACCACGGTCAGCGTGCCGCAGAGTGAACAGGGGTGGCGGTATCACCCGTTGCTAGGGTTCTCAAAAAAATCATAAGGAGAAAATTCGGTGATGAGTCCAGGACTGACAGATCGAGGAGAGGTCATACGCAAATTGTTGTATGACCACGTTGCCCGGCGACTTGCCAAGGTATTGGTCAAATGGGAGGGAAGGCTTGACTCGCAGGCCAAGCTGGAAATCAAGAAGGCTCGCGACAAGTATCGTCTTGAGCAAATCCTTGAGAGAGGAGCCGCTTGCAGTGCAAGTCTCGTAGTTGCCACGCATATCGCAAAAGCCACGCACCCAGATTTGAAGGTAAAGAAGGTCACCAATCTGAATATCAATTTTGGTGAACTCCCAACCCGAGCCGAAGTTGGCTCCCATCTTCTACCGAGCGGGAAAAGCCTGGCTGACACTACAGGCGATGGTGCGTATAACTCGGCCGGTTACGAATTGTATTTATTGCTTGATCTTGAGTTTGAAGGAAAGCCGTTGGGCGAATGGCTTCTTGCACAGGATCGGGATGCCATTCAGGCCTTCGCGGTAGATGTCGACAACGACAAGGATGCCGCAAGCTTGGCAAGCAAATACGCAGAGCTTTTGGTGGAAAAGAGGTCTCTGCCTGCCACAGATACGAGAGCCAAGCAGGTCTACTGGAGTGTTTCCGGCGAACCTGCCGACGATGGTGGCTACCATCTGCTGCAACCGCTGTTCTCCAGCAGCCTGGCCCACGCCGTGCATCAAGAGATCAACGATGCCCGTTTCGGTGAAAGCAACAAGGAGACCCGCCAGGCCTGGCGCGACAAGAAAGCTCACGATGGCATCTACCGCGACTATCGCGACTTGGTAGCTCGCAAGCTCGGTGGTACCAAGCCACAGAACATCAGTCAGCTAAATAGTGAGCGCGGTGGGATCAACTACCTGCTGGCCTCGCTGCCACCGCAGTGGAATCAGGATCGCCCCCGACAGTTCCTGTTCATCGACTCGGCGCTGCAACGTTTTCGTCGCTACGAGGGCGTCAACGAACTGCTGGAAGCCTTGCTGGCCCTGCTGACCGGCAACCCCGAGCCGACCATGGAAGCCCGCATCAAGCGCGAACGCATCGAACGCGCCCTGGGCCAGTCGCTGGCCGCCTTCGGCCAGGCTACCCGGCAACTGTTCCAGCCCGGTTGGACACGCGATGCGGAGTGTCGCCTGCCGCTATGCGAACGAATTTGGTTGGACCCGGAGCGGGTCGAATTGCCACTGCGAGAGGAGGAGATGCAGCGACAGGAAGACGAAGACTTCATCGCTGCCTTTGAATGGAAGGACTGGCCGGATGAAGTGGCCCACCGCTTCGGCAACTGGCTCCAGAACATCCTGCTGCAACACCAGCTGCCGGTGGGCGATATCGAACATGCGCACTGGGCACGTCAGGCATTGATCGACGCTGAGTGGCCCGCGCCCATGCAGCGCCGTGCCCGAACCGAAGCTACGGGGCCGGAGGTGGCGCATGGCTGAGTGCCCCCACTTTGAACACCTGCTGGTGCTGCCTCGCTTGCAGGTGCAGAACGCCAACGCCGTCTCCAGCCCGCTGACCCACGGTTTCCCTTCGATCACAGCCTTCCTCGGGCTGATGTGGGCACTGGAACGCAAGGCCCAGGCGGTAGGGCTGGACCTGCAATTCAATGCCGTTGGCGTGATCGCTCACCAGCATCAGGAACAGATCACCGACGCTGGCTTCGTCAATGCCTTTCATCTGACCCGCAACCCGCTGGACAAGACCGGCGGTACGGCGGCCATTGTCGAGGAAGGGCGTATCCATCTACAGGTCAGCCTGGTCTTCGCCGTGCGCAGCCAGACACTACAGGACGAGTCGAACACCGCCGCCATCGCCACGCAGGTGCGCGAGCTGCTCGGGTCGATGCGCATCGCTGGCGGCAGCCTGGTCGAGTCCACGGCCTCGCGTAGTCGGCAGCGCCCCTATGTGGTGAGCCTGACCGGCGATGCCGAAGGTCGGCAACGGCAGTTCGACCAGCTCAAGCTGCGCCTGCTACCGGGCTTTGCTCTGGTAGAGCGGTCGGACCTGCTCGAACAGCGCCATCAGGAACTGTTGGCGACTCGGCCCGAAACCACCCGGCTGGACGCCTGGCTGTCCCTCGTACGGATCAACTGGCATTGGCAGGCAGAGGATGAAGATGCCAAGGGTCAATGGCGACATGACCGACAGGCGCTCGGCTGGGTCGTCCCCATTCCGCTGGGCTACGGCGCCCTGGGTGCGCTACAGGCCGCTGGCAGCGTGGCCAACGCCCGCGATGATCAGACCCCCTTCCGTTTCGTCGAGAGCCTCTACGGCGTCGGCCATTGGCTCAGCCCACACCGCCTGCACAGTGCGCAACAACTGCTCTGGTATGCCGACAGCCAGCCTGATGAAGGCCTCTACCGCTGCCGCAACGACTACCGGCCGACGCCGGTGCACGAATTCGACTTCGACTGACCCGTTTAAAAGGAATTTCATCATGTCCAAAGAACTCAAGACTGCCTCCGTTCTCGCCTTCGAGCGCAAGCTGGACCCATCCGATGCCCTGTTCCATGCCGGCGACTGGAGCCAGCGTGATGCCGCTACAGGCTGGAGCCCGCTGGTCATCCGCGAGAAATCCGTACGCGGCACCATCTCCAATCGTCTCAAGACCAAGGATCAGGACCCGGCCAAGCTGGATGCCGCCATCGAAAACCCCAACCTGCAAACCGTGGACGTCGCTGCCCTGCCAGCCGACGCCGATACTCTCAAGGTTGATTTCACCCTGCGCGTATTGGCCGGCACCGGCCAGCCTTCGGCCTGTAACGACGCCGACTACCGACAGAAACTGCTCGACACCGTGCAGGGCTACGTGACGGCCAACGGCTTCGGTGAGCTGGCCCGGCGCTATGCGCACAACCTGGCCAGCGGTCGCTTCCTGTGGCGCAACCGTATCGGCGCCGAACAGGTCGAGGTTCGCATTGCCCATCTGGCCGACGGCAAGGCCGTGAGCGAATGGTGTTTCGACGCCTTTGCTCTGTCGCTGCGTGATTTTCAAGCGCCAGGCGACAGCTCGGTAGTGGCTGCGCTGGGGCAGTTGAGTGCCTTGATCACCGCCGGCTTGGCTGGCGAGCGTCATGTGTTGCTGCGTATCACTGCTTTCGTGCGCCTGGGCAATGGCCAGGAGGTCTTCCCTTCACAGGAACTGATCCTCAACCGCAGTCGAGGCGACAAGAGCAAGACGCTCTATCAGGTGGACGGCATAGCCGGTATCCACTCGCAGAAGATCGGCAACGCTCTGCGCAGCATCGACACCTGGTATCCAGAAGCTTCGGTCAACGGCCCGATCGCGGTGGAACCCTATGGCTCGGTCACGACCCAGGGCAGGGCCTACCGCCAGCCCAAGCAGAAGCTGGACTTCTACTCTCTGCTGGATGCTTGGGTGCTGAAGGACAAGGCGCCCGAACTCGACCAGCAGCACTTCGTCATCGCCACCCTGATTCGTGGCGGCGTGTTTGGCGACGCAGACAAGGGTTGAGCCATGGATCACTATCTCGACCTGACACTGCTGCCAGATCCGGAATTTCCGATCACGCAGCTGATGAGCGCGTTGATTGCCAAGCTGCACCGGGGGTTGCACGACCTGCGTCGTACCGATGTGGGCATCAGCTTTCCCGAGGTGGAGACAGCCAAGCATGGTCTGGGCTCGCGGCTGCGGCTGCATGGCCCGGCCGCAGCATTGGATAGCCTGCTGGCGCTGAATTGGTTGAACGGCATGCGTGACTACCTGCAACTGGGTGAGCTGGCACCGATCCCGGCAAAGGTGAGCTGGCGCTGCGTCAGCCGGGTGCAGGTGGACAGCAATCCAGAACGCGCCCGCCGCCGTCTGATCAAGCGTCACGGTATCAGCGAGGAGGAGGCGCACCGGCGCATTCCTGACAGCGCCGCCAAGCGTTGCGACCTGCCCTATGTGGCACTGCGCAGCAACGGCAATGGCAATGGTTTCCGCCTCTTCATCCGCCATGGCCCGCTGCTCGGTGCTCCTACCACGGGTTCGTTCGGTGCCTACGGACTCAGTGCCGAGGCTAGTGTCCCCTGGTTCTGACCCTTTTTCTCACCCTCAAGCCGAGCCCTTGCAAAATCAATCACTTGCAAGCGGCTCCGGAAAGAGGGTGAAACGGTGGGAAATAGGGAAGGCTCTTTTATAATCAGATAGTTAGTGTGTTTGATCTCTACTTCACTGCCGTATAGGCAGCTCAGAATAGTTCGATCAGGCTGTCGCAGGCCATGCAGACCTTCACTGCCGTATAGGCAGCTCAGAATAAGATGCGCTTCTCGTCGCGCTCGTAGCGGAACTTCACTGCCGTATAGGCAGCTCAGAATAACAAGCCGGTGGACTTCCTGACCGTCGCCGACTTCACTGCCGTATAGGCAGCTCAGAATGGGCGGTCGCTCCTCTTCACCCGACACCACCGCTTCACTGCCGTATAGGCAGCTCAGAATACTTCATCGCCACATTGGCTGTCGCGTTTGCACTTCACTGCCGTATAGGCAGCTCAGAATACGGACCGGACTCCTCCGGCACCCTGCAGAGCCTTCACTGCCGTATAGGCAGCTCAGAATATGGCGGCGCTCACAAGGGCGTGCTTCCGAGTCTTCACTGCCGTATAGGCAGCTCAGAATGCTATGCGGGGGTCAAGCCGAACCCGCTGTATCTTCACTGCCGTATAGGCAGCTCAGAATTGCTCCATGATGACGTTGCGCTTTAGCTCCTCCTTCACTGCCGTATAGGCAGCTCAGAATAGAGCCAATCGCCCATGCAGGTGATTGCGCGCCTTCACTGCCGTATAGGCAGCTCAGAATTCTTCGTCGCCAGATTCATTGCCGCCAGAGTCCTTCACTGCCGTATAGGCAGCTCAGAATTGAACGCTCGCTCCGCAGCTTCTCCAGCAGCACTTCACTGCCGTATAGGCAGCTCAGAATTCCTTGCTCGGCCTGGCCGTCTGCGGAAGCATCTTCACTGCCGTATAGGCAGCTCAGAATTAATGGCATCGTTGGCTCCTCTGGCACTAAGTCTTCACTGCCGTATAGGCAGCTCAGAATTGCTGGCGGCAATGCCGAAGTATCAGATCAACCTTCACTGCCGTATAGGCAGCTCAGAATTATAGCCCCGGCGAAGACGCGGTTGTGCAAACCTTCACTGCCGTATAGGCAGCTCAGAATGTCTACCGCACCCTCAACGCTGAACCCCCGGGCTTCACTGCCGTATAGGCAGCTCAGAATTTCTACTGCAGCTGCGAGCGCATCTGCCAGCCCTTCACTGCCGTATAGGCAGCTCAGAATTGACCCGTGCGGCACGGGTGTGCCCTGGATTACTTCACTGCCGTATAGGCAGCTCAGAATTGTTTGTACTGGAACCCTGAAAAGTGTGTCACCTTCACTGCCGTATAGGCAGCTCAGAATTACGCCAGCGCCTGGGACTGCCAGGACGTGACCTTCACTGCCGTATAGGCAGCTCAGAATGGAACCGCAGTTTTCACCGGCGAGGGCATCCGCTTCACTGCCGTATAGGCAGCTCAGAATGTTGCGCGCTGCTGTTTCGAAGTCGACGACCTCTTCACTGCCGTATAGGCAGCTCAGAATGACCTGGGCAAGGTGATGCGGCCCGCATCACTCTTCACTGCCGTATAGGCAGCTCAGAATAAGAACTGGATCGTCAAGCAAGCCCTGTCCGCCTTCACTGCCGTATAGGCAGCTCAGAATTCATGGCCGGCATGAACACTGCGTTCATTGCTCTTCACTGCCGTATAGGCAGCTCAGAATTCTTCGGAGGATCACGACAAGGTGCTCGAATCCTTCACTGCCGTATAGGCAGCTCAGAATAAGCGGTGGCGCAGCCTCTGCGCTCAGAAGAGCTTCACTGCCGTATAGGCAGCTCAGAATATCTTCTTGCCGCGCTCGACGCCGAGCTGGTACTTCACTGCCGTATAGGCAGCTCAGAATACGGAGGCACCACGGCGGAGGCCAAGAAGATGCTTCACTGCCGTATAGGCAGCTCAGAATAGATGGCGACTCGGCGGGCGCGCTGGATGTTCCTTCACTGCCGTATAGGCAGCTCAGAATGGTGTGCTGCGTCACCCGGCCAGTCGAGAGCCCTTCACTGCCGTATAGGCAGCTCAGAATGTCCACGGCCTTGGCTGCCTCTTGTGCTTTGGCTTCACTGCCGTATAGGCAGCTCAGAATGACTACAGGCCCTGCGCAAGGCTGGCCGAATCCTTCACTGCCGTATAGGCAGCTCAGAATGAAGAGAAGTTCGGCCAGGTCTTCCGCCAGGACTTCACTGCCGTATAGGCAGCTCAGAAATGGTGCTGAGCGTGATCTACAACCCGATGCCGCTTCACTGCCGTATAGGCAGCTCAGAAAGTACTGGTCTACCTCCTTCCGGCTGTAGTCGACTTCACTGCCGTATAGGCAGCTCAGAAATGATAGAGGCCGGGGAATCGTGGATAGGTGGTCTTCACTGCCGTATAGGCAGCTCAGAAATTTCCACGCTCACTATGGGCAAATGTCCACCGCTTCACTGCCGTATAGGCAGCTCAGAAACTGAAATCAGCGACATCTCGCACCCTTGCAGCCCTTCACTGCCGTATAGGCAGCTCAGAAAATGATCCGCAGCACGTCGGCGCGCTGCTGGTCCTTCACTGCCGTATAGGCAGCTCAGAAAACGATGGGCACCTTGCAGCGCTCGGGCGGGTTCTTCACTGCCGTATAGGCAGCTCAGAATCTCTCCACTCCACTGCTGCACAGCCTTCCCCCGGGCCGAACTCCCCTCGGGAGTACGGCCCGGCGGCGCCGATCAGAAATCGCCGCGCAGGGTCAGGACATAGCTGCGTGGGGCGCCGAACAGGTTGACCCGGTCCACGCCATCGGCCGCCACGTAGTACTTGCGATCGAGCAGGTTTTCACCGGTCACGCTCACCAGCCAGTGCTGGTCGAGTTTCCATGCCACACGGGCATCCCAGATGGCGCGACCCGCCGCGCCGTATTTGTAGCCGTCCCAGGTTTCGTTCTCGTAACGCGACTGTGCGGATACCCCGGCGCCGATCGTCAGGCGGTTCCAGTCGCCCGGCAGGGTGTAGCTGGTCGATACCCGCGCCAGGTGCTTGGGCGTTTCACTGGCCACCGGGCCGCCGTTGCTGCTGCGGGTCATGTTGTAGGTGTAGCCGGCCAGCACTTGCAGACCCGGCAGCACTTCGCCGCTGGCTTCCAGGTCGACGCCTTTGCTGCGCTGGATGGTGCCGTTGGTGTAGCAGGTGCCCCATTCGTCGTTGCTCATGCACTGGCCGCTGTTGGCGGCGTCCTCCACCAGCACGTCTTCCTGCTTCACGTAGAACAGTGCCGCGGACAGGTTCAGTCGCTTGTCGAACAGCTCGCCCTTGATGCCGGTTTCGTAGTTGGCGCCGACCGCCGGCTCGAGACCCGCGCCGCTGACGTCGCGGTATCGGCTCTGCGGCTGGAAGATGTCGGCGTAGCTGGCGTACCAGGACCAGTTCTGGTCGATGTCGTAGACCAGGCCGGCGAACGGCGTGACCTGGCCGCTTTCCTTGGTGACATAGTCCATGCCCTCCATGCGGTAGTCGAAGTCGTAGTCGAACCAGCTGACCCGCGCGCCGAGGATCAGGCTCAGCGGCTCGGACAGGCGCAGGCGGCTGTTGGCGTAGAGGCCATAGCGCTCGTCCACCAGGTCGGTGATCGAGGTCCAGGCCGGCTTTGCCGGCCTGGCGAAGGCGTGGTGGTCGACGTCGAACACGTTGACCGGAATCCGCTCGGCCCCCGCGAAGAAGATGTCCGCCATCCTGTCCTTCACGTTCTGCTGCGACCAGTTGGCGCCCACGGTGATCTGGTGGGTCAGGCCGAAGGCCTCGAAGGTGCCGTTGAGGTGGCTGTCCAGGCTCTTGCTGGTCACATCGAGTTCGCGGAACTGCACGCCGCGGAAGGTCGAGCCGGTCTGCGTCATCGGGTCGATGGCACCACGGGCGTAGGCCAGGTCCTGTTCGAAGCCGCCGTCTGAATAGGTGAAGGAGGTGGTGCTGGTCCAGTTGTCGTCGAAGCGGTGGTCGAGTTCGACGAACGCCTCGTTCATCTCCGTTTCATGGCGGTTCCAGTCCTGCACCAGGGCGGTGGAACGGGAGATATCCAGCGCCTGGCCATTGCTGTAGCGCGGCAGGCCGAAGATCGAATAGCCGTCGATGCGGCCGGTCTGGCGGCGCAGGCTCAGGGTCAGGGTGGTGTCGTCGTCGAGGTCGACTTCGACGATGCCGTAGAGCAGCGGCGTCTTCGACTGCTTCTCGTCGAGGTAGGAGCCTTTGTCCTCGTAGGCGGCCACGGCGCGGCCGCGCAAGGTGCCGGCGTCGTTGAGCCGGCCGCTGCCGTCCAGGTCCAGGCGGTAGTTGTCCCAGGAGCCGGCGCGGGTGCTGACCGAGAACTTCGGCTCGGCGGTGGGACGCTTGCGCACCAGATTGACCGCGCCACCCGGGTCGCCGGCACCGACCAGCAGGCCCGCGGCGCCGCGCAGCACTTCGACGCGGTCGTAGATGGCCATGTCCGGCGGCAGCCAGCCCGTGACGGTGTAGGCCTGCCCGGGCACGCCGTCCATCAGGTAGCTTTCCTCGCCGAGCACGAAGCCGCGCGACTGGAACACGTGGGCGCCGTAGTTGCGCTGGCTGAAGGTGATGCCCGGGGCCTTGGCCATCACTTGGTCCAGGCTGGTCAGGTTCTTGTCGTCCATCAGCTGGCGGGTCATCACGCTGACCGACTGAGGCGTCTCGCGGAGGGTTTGCGGGGTCTTGCCGAGGGTGACCGCGCCGGTGGCGTACGAGCCGCTGCCCTCGGTGGTGGTACCGAGGCCGCGGGCGTCGATGCTGGTGGCGCCGAGGACCACGGCGCCCTCGCCATCGACCTGCGGAGCGAGGGTGTAGTCGCCGGAGGTGCCGCGGGCCAGTTGCAAGCCGCTGCCGGCCAGCAGCCGGGCGAAGCCCTGTTCGATGCCGTAGCTGCCCTGCAGGCCCGGGCTCTGCTTGCCGGCGGTCAGCCCCGCGTCGAAGGACAGCACCACGTCGGCCTCGCTGGCGAAACGGCCGAGCACGGCGCCCAGCGGGCCCGCGGGAATGGCGTAGTGCTTCGCCGGTGCCTCGGCGCGGGCCTGGCCGGCGTCGGCCAGCAGCGGCTGAACGAATCCGCCATGCAGCGCCAGGGTGGCGCCGAGAACGGCCATGGCCAGCGGCTTTCTGACGAGGGATGGGCGGGTGGCTTGGGGTGACATGGACGGCTCCTTCAAAGGCCAACGAGGCGGTTTGCAGGAGGGGTCGAGCGAGCGCTGGCAAATCGACAATCGGTCACGAAGATTTTTTTCAGCCCTGTGGCCGCACGCGGGTCCAGAAGCGGGTACGGCTGTCGATGCGCACCGGCAGGGCCAGGGCGATCGCGGCCAGGGCGCGGTCGGTGTCGTCCAGCGGGAAGGCGCCGGACAGCCGCAGGTGGGCGACCTCGTCGGCGCAGTCGATGAAGCCCGGGCGATAGCGCTGCAGTTCGGCGAGCGCCCGGTCCAGCCGCCAGTCGTCGATCACCAGGCGGCCGTTGCGCCATTCGGCCTGGTTCGGGTCCGCCGGCTGCGGTGCCGGCAGGGGGCCGTCGCCGAAGTCCAGGCGCAGGCCGGCCTCCACGCGCAGCGCGTCGGCGGTCGCTGCGTTGCGCACCGCGACGGCATGCTCCAGCACGTTGAGTTCGGTGTGCTCCCGGTGCTGTCGCACGCCGAAGCGGGTACCCAGCGCCTGCATCTCACCGTGGGCGCTGCGCACCCGGAACGGCCGCGCGTCCCTGGCCGTCTCGACGAAGATCTCGCCAGCGCGTAGCAGTACCAGTCGCTGCGCCGGCTCGAAGCGCACGTCCACCGCGCTGGCGGTGTTCAGAGTCAGGCGGGTGCCGTCTTCGAGGGTCAGGCTGCGCCGCTCGCCGGTGCCCGTGCGCAGATCGGCGAGCCAGACAGGCGATTGCCGGTAGCCGGTCCAGGCCAGGCCGGAGACGCCGATCCCCAGCGCCAGGCCCTTGAGCAGGGTGCGCCGCTGCAGCCCGGCCTCGCCGCCGGCCAGCGTGCGCCGGGCCAGAGGCCCGGGCAGCCCGCGCAGTTCCGCCTGCAGGTGTTCGAGGCGCTGCCAGGCCCACTGGTGGAGGTCGTCGTCCTGATACCAGTTCTGCCACTGCTGGCGGGTGGCCGGGCAATCGGGCGCCGCGCCCAGGCGCGCGTGCCACTGGGCGGCGTCGCGCAGGGCCTGGCGCTGCCCGGCCGGGTTCATGCCTGCGCGTCCAGGGCGAACAGCAGGCACTGTTCGGTGGCCCTGGCCATGTACTTGGTCACCGAGCTGACGGACACGCCCAGGCGCTCCGCGATCTCGGCGTAGCCCAGGCCGTCCAGCTGGGCCAGCAGGAAGGCCTGGCGCGCCTTGTGGCCGAGGCCGTCGAGCATGGCGTCGAGTTGCAGCAGGGTTTCCAGCATCAGCAGGCGTTCTTCCGGCGAGCACTCCTGCAGCTCCGGCTGGTGGGCCAGGGCCTCCAGGTAGGCCTCTTCCAGGCTGCGCCGGCGCAGGTGGTCGACCATCACCCTCTTGGCCACCGTCGCCAGGAAGCTGCGCGGCTCGCGCAGCGGCTGGGCCACGCTGCCGACGAGCAGGCGCAGGAAGGTGTCGTGGGCGATGTCCGCGGCGCGCTCGCGGTCGCCCAGGCGCCTGCGCAGCCAGCCCTGCAGCCAGCCGTTGTGGTCGCGGTAGAGCGCGTGCAAGTCGTGCGGCGGCGGCGCGTCGGGGAATGCCGTGGACATCCACCCTCCCGGAATAGTGAGTTGCAAATAAGAATTTGTCTCAAATTCTACGGGCGCGGAGGACGATTGGGAATGGCCGGCGCCGAAGACGCCGTGGCGATGGGGCGTTCCATGACCGGGCGAATCGTGTCCCGGGCGAACGAAGACGCAGGCCCGAAGGCCTGCGTAGTGGGGTGCGGCGGCGGGGGGCTAGAAGTCGCCGCGCAGGGTCAGCATGTAGCTGCGCGGCGTGCCGTAGGTGGTGCCCCGGGTCCAGTAGCCGGTGGAGGCGAAGTACTTGCGGTCCAGCAGGTTCTCGATGTCCACGCCAACGGTCCAGTGCGGGTCAATCTTGTAGGCCGCGCGCGCGTCGAAGATCGCCCGCCCGCTGTTGCTCGTGCCGTTGTAGGCATCGTCGTAGGCGGACTGGGCCGACACGCCGCCGCCGACACTGAGGCGGCTCCACTCGCCCGGCAGGGTGTAGTGGGTGTTGACGCGCAGCAGGTGCTTGGGGGTCTGCGCGGAGATCGGCCCGCCGTTCTGCGAGCGGGTGGTGTTGAAGGTGTAGCCGGCCGCGACCTGCAGCCCCGGCAGCAGCTCGCCGCTGGCCTCCGCCTCGAAGCCTTTGCTGCGGCTGATGCCGTCGCTGTTCACGTAGCAGCGGCCGGCGACGTCCTGCGGGCAGTTGCCGTCGTTGGCGTAGTCGCGGGCGGCCACGTCCTGCTGTTCGATGTAGAACATCGCGAGGGACAGGTTCAGGCGCTTGTCGAACAGCTCGCCCTTGATCCCGGTCTCGTAGTTCGAGCCGATGGCCGGGTCCAGCATGCTGCCGCCGGCGGTGCGGTAGCTGGCCTGGGGCATGAAGATATCGGCGTAGCTGGCGTACAGGGACCAGGCGTCGTCGAGGTCGTAGATCGCGCCGACGAAGGGGGTGAACTCGTGCTTCTGCTCGTTGACGTTCACCCGCGGGCCATCCCAGGCCTCGGTCTTGTACAAGCTCAGGCGCGCGCCGAGCACCAGGCTCAGGTCCTCGCTCATGCGCAGGCGGGTGTTGAGGTAGGTGCCGTAGCGGGTGTCGATGGTGTCTTCCCTGTAGTCCCAGGCCGGCCGCGCGGGCTCGGGCATGATGTGGTGGTCGGGGTCGAACACGTCGAGCGGGATGGGGCTGTCCAGCCTGACCGTCGCGTCCTTGTCGTTCATCTCGCGCCTGGACCAGTTGGCGCCCAGGGTCACTTGGTGGGTCAGGCCGAAGGCCTCGAACTCGCCGTCCAGGTGGCCGTCGACGGCGTTGGCGGTGGCGTCGAACTTGTGGAAGCTGGTGTCGTAGATCATCGGCCCGGTCGGGCTGCCGTGTTCCAGCGTGTCTTCCGCGCCCCACTCGATGGCGCTGCGGTTGTAGGCGCTCTCGGAGTGGGACAGCGCCAGCTTGCCGCTCCAGTTGTCGTTGAAGCGGTGGTTGAGGTCGGCGAACACCTCGTCGGTGCGGGTCTGCAGCGTGGCCCAGTCCTGGCCCAGGAAGGTCGAGCGCTTGAGGTGCGGGTTGCTGCCATCGGGGTTCATCGGCAGGCCCAGCACGCTGTAGCCGTCGATGCGCGAGGTCTGCCGGCGCAGGCCCAGGGCGACGGTGGTGGCGTCGCCCAGGTCGCCCTCGACGATGCCGTACAGCAGCGGCCGCTTGGATTCGATGACGTCGATGAAGTCGCCACGGTCCTCGTAGGAGGCGACCATGCGGCCGCGCAGGCTGCCGTCGTCGTTGAGCCGGCCGCTCGCGTCCAGGTCCAGGCGGTAGTTGTCCCAGGAGCCGGCGCGCGTGGTGATGGAGAAGCGCGGGTCGGCGGTCGGGCGCTTGCGCACCAGGTTGACCGCGCCGCCCGGGCCACCCGCGCCGACCAGCAGGCCGGCGGCGCCGCGCAGCACCTCGACGCGGTCGAACACCGCCATGTCCGGGATCATCCAGCCGGTGTAGGCGTAGGCCTGCCCGGGCACGCCGTCGACCATGTAGCTGTCGTCGGTCAGGTCGAAGCCGCGGGAGCTGAAGTGGTTGTTGCCATAGCCGCGGTTGGCGCGGGTGATGCCCGGGGTCTGGGCCATTACCTGGTCCAGCGACACGAGGTTCTTGTCGTCCATCAGCTTGCGGGTGACCACGGTCACCGACTGGGGCGTGCGGCGCAGCGACTGGGCAGTCTTGCCGATGGTCACGGCGCCGGTGGTGTAGGAGCCGCTGCCTTCCGTGGTTTCGTTCAGGCCCGTGCTGTTGATGCTGGTCGCACCCAGCTCCAGCGCGCCGTCGGCGTCGACTGCGGGCACCACGCTGAATGTCCCGCTGCCGGTGACGATCACCTGCAGGTCGTTGCCCGCCAGCGCTCGCTGCAGGGCTTGCAGGGCGCTCATCTCGCCGTGGATAGCGGGCGCCCGCTTGCCGGCGACCAGGCCCGGGTCGAGGGAGATCACCTGCCCGCTCTGCCGGGCGATGGCGTTGAGGGTTTCCGCCAGGCCGGCGGCGGGCAGGTCGAAGCGCTGCACCTGCTGCTGGACGGAGCCTTCGGCCCGGACGAAGGCCGTGGGCGCGGCGGCCAGGGCGATGGCAAGGGCGAGGGGCCAGGGTTTGAGCACGGGGATTCTCCTGAATGGGTTGGCGTTGTCAGGAGAGAGGTGCAACGAGCGCGGAAAACCGGACAGGAATGAGAAAAATTTTCACTCTCACCAGATTCAGGGCGCGTCGATCAGGGTCAGCCACGAGCCGTAGCGTTCGACCCGGATCGGCAGGGTCTCGGCCAGCGCGGCGAGGGTGCGCTCGCTGTCGTCCAGCGGGAACACCCCCTGCACGCGAAGGTCGCGCACCCGCGGGCTGACCCGGATGAGCCCGAGGCGATAGGGACGCAGGGCGTCGATCACCGTCGCCAGCGGCTCGTCCAGCACGCTGAGGCGGCCCTCGACCCAGTCGGCGCGGTAGGCCTGGCCGGCCGCCAGCGGCTCGATGCGCCGCGCGTGCAGCAGCGCGGCCTGGCCTTCCGCCACGTCCAGCGCGGTGCCGTCAGGCAGCGAGACGCGCACGGCGTGCTCCAGCACCACCACCCGGGTGGCGTCCGCCTGCTGCTCGACCAGGAAGCGCGTGCCCAGGGCGCGCACGTCGCCCTGGGCGCTGCGCACGATGAACGGCCGCGCCGGGTCCGCCGCCACCTGCACCACCAGGGCGCCACGACGCAGGTGCAGCAGGCGACGCTCGGCGGAGAAGTCGAGATCGACCGCGCTGCCGGCGTTCAGGCTCAGCCGGCTGCCGTCGGCCAGCGACAGGCTGCGGCGCTCGCCGGTGCCGGTGCGCAGGTCGGCCAGCAGCACCCGGCCACTGTCGCTGCCGGCGGCCAGCCAGAGGCCGCCGCCGAGCAGGCCGAGCCCGGCCAGCCCGCGCAGCAGGTCGCGGCGGCCGAGTTCCGGTTGCAGCAGGGTGTCGCGCAATGCGCCGGGGGCGCGGCGCACCACGTCGTAGTGGTTGCCCAGGCCGCGCTGCAGCTGTTCCCAGGCGCGAGCGTTGGCCGGGTCCTGGCCCAGCCAGTGCTGGAAGCGGGCCTGCTGGCGGGCCTCGTCGCGCCCGGAGCGCAGGCGCACCATCCAGGCGATGGCCTGCTCGCCGGCCTGGTCCGGCGTGTCACGGCTCACGGCTGCGCTCCGCTCAGGTAGCACTGGCGCAGGGCCTGGGTCATGTAGCGGCCCACTGTGCGCTCGGAAACCCCCAGCCGGCGGCCGATCTCGGCGTAGCCGAGGCCGTCGAGCTGGCTCAGCAGGAAGGCCTTCTTCACCACCAGCGGCAGCCCGGCCAGCGCCTTGTCGATGGCGCTCAGCGCCTCCAGCAGGAGGAAGCGTTCCTCGGGCGAGGGCGCCAGTTCTTCCGGCAGCAGGGCCAGGCGCTCCAGGTAGGCCTGCTCCAGGCGGCGGCGACGGTGGCGGTCGAAGATCAGCCGGCGGGCGATGGTCGAGAGGTAGGCGCGCGGCTGCTCGATGGTGGCCGGGTCCACCTGGGCGGCGAGCAGCTGGCAGAAGGTTTCGGCGGCGGTGTCCTCGGCGTCCGCGCGGTTGCGCAGCAGGCGCTGCACATGCAGGAGCAGCCAGCGATGGTGGTCGCTGAAGAAGAAGCCGAGCTTGTGGGTAGTGGACACGGGGGCGCACATGACAAATGAGAATTCGTCGCATCTTATCGGTCCTGCGCCTCTCACCGCAATCGGCGACGAGGAACGGCATCCCGCGCGAGTGCAGCTAATCTGAACTTATTCGGCCCGGGGCGGGCCACAACAGCAAGTGCATCGCCTTTCGTCATCACAAGGAGAGCGTCATGTCCGATCACCACACCTACAAGCTGATCGATCTGGTGGGTTCGTCGCGGACCAGCATCGAGGATGCCATCAACAATGCGCTGACCGAATGCGCGAAGTCGGTGCGCAACCTGGACTGGTTCGAGGTGGTGGAAACCCGCGGCCACATCGAGAACGGCAAGGTCGGGCACTACCAGGTCACCCTGAAGGTCGGGTTCCGCATCAGCGACAGCTGAGCCCGAAGAGTCGCCACCCGCATCCTGGGCTACCCTTCGAGGGCCGGGGCGGGTCGCCCCGAGAGTCCCCCAACGAAGGAGCGTTACCGATGAAGCGAATGATGCTGGGCCTGGCCCTGTTCTCACTGGCGGGTTCCGTGTGGGCCGCCGGCAAGCCGTGCGAGGAGCTGAAGGCGGAGATCGACGCCAAGATCAAGGCCAACGGCGTGCCCGCCTACACCCTGGACGTGGTCGACAAGGGCGACGCCGGCGACCGCAAGGTGGTGGGCTCCTGCGAGGCCGGCACCAAGGAAATCGTCTACCAGCGCGGCTGATCGTCCGCGCTCCCCGAAGGCCAGGGCCGCCGAGAGGCGCCCTGGCCTTTTTCATGGCGATGTCACCGTTAGAGCTGTAGTGCCCAGAGCTCTTCTGGGTCCCCGCCTGCGCGGGGATGACGAGGTGGGGGTGGAATTGCTCTCGGAACCGTCATTCCCGCGCAGGCGGGAATCCAGGGGCAGGCAGCTGCAGTGTTCAGCTAGAGGGGCTTGACCGCGCAACGCATAGGGTCGGTTAGCCGCTTGCCGGCGTAATCCCGCGGTGCCGCGGTCGATTGCGCGGGTGGGTTATGGCCTGTGGCCTTCCCCACCCTGCGGGTTCCCATCGATATTGCAGGCAGGCCGTTTCTGCAGGGCAGCTGTAGCGTCACGCAACGGGATTCATGGCTGTGTATGTGCCT
>NZ_JAOCCV010000046.1:0-31421 GCF_029840585.1 Pseudomonas sp. GD03875
AGCTCGCTCCTACAAGAGCCGGGCGGCGTTCCACGTAGGGTGCGCCGCGCGCACCAATGTCTCGGGGGCGGTGCGCACGGCGCACCCTACGGGGGACGTTCAACAAGGCTGCTTTACGTGAGCGGTCAGGCAATTCCAAACGCTCCTTCGTAGGAGAGTGAGCGAAGCGTAGGGCCAGATGGCAGGCAAGCGTCTCTGGTTGCTTTTGTCCCGGCCGGGCAGGCGCGACTGACAAAAGTGACTCGCCCAGGAGGGCAAAACCCGAGGCGTCGAAAACCAGCCTGAAACTCAAAAAACCAGAATCCAAAAAACCGAGAACCCTCAAAGCCCCCTCAACCGCTCGTAGTAATAAGGCAACTGCAACAACGCATACCGCGCCGCCGCATAGCGCACTTCGTTGCGGTCGCCCTCGAACTTCAGCGTCTCGCTCACCACCCCCTGGTGATCGTTCACCCGCATCGCGCAGGCGAAGCACTGCACCCCATCCATCGGCCCCTCCGCCTCGGCCAGGCCGGTGTTGGCGATGGCGATGTCGGCGCGGCCCAGCTTCAGTGCGCCCACCGCCATCTCCCGTGCCACTTCCTCGCTGGTCAGACCGAAGCGGTCGATGGTCAGCGGGTTGACCCCCAGGCACAGCTGCTTGGCTTCCGGCGAATACACCACGAAGCCGCTGTCCAGCACCGAGCCGCTGCCGGAAATCTCCGCCAGCAGCGAGGCCATCAGCCCGCCGGTGCAGGACTCGGCTGTGCTCAGGGTGAGGTGGTACTTGTCCAGGAAATGCACGACCTGCTCGACGCTCTGCATGGTGCCCGACCTCTCGCGAAAAAGGGTTCTGCCTCTCCCGGAATGGGAAGCTCGCGCGGCCCGCAAAGTTCAAGCGAAAGGCCCGGCGCAGAGCCGAAAAAAGTCGAAACTTTCCGGCTTCGGCTCCAGTCAGGGAAAGAGTATGGGGTTAGTCGGTCGCTCTAGACGACGCCGGTCGGGCCAGGACGCGCCGACGTGGCCGCGGTGCCTCGCCCGGCTACCCCCGGCGGCAGGGAACTCGATTCTACTGGAGGACGACATGGGAAACGCTGCAGTGACCGCTCGTATCGATGCACAAGACATGGCCAATCTCCCGGCTCAGCCTCAATTGCACGTCGAGAGTCTGCGTGAACAGAAGAAGCGGATTCTCTTCGTCTCCTCGGAGTTCGCCGACCTGATCAAGGTCGGCGGCCTGGGCGACGTTTCGGCCGCCCTACCCCGCGCCATGGCCAGCCGCCACGACATGCGCGTGCTGATCCCCGGCTACCGCCAGGTAATGGAAAGCGGCCAGCAGATCCGCATCGTCGGCGAGATCGACGGCATGGCGGCGCTGCCGCCGTGCAAGATCGGCCGCATGGACCTGGCCGACGGGCTGATCGTCTACGTGGTGATCAACCCCGAACTCTACGAGCGCGACGGCACGCCCTACGGCGACAGCCAGGGCCGCGACTGGCCGGACAACCACATCCGCTTCGCCTGCCTGGGCCTGGCCGCCGCCGAGATCGCCAGCGGCACCGCCTGCATCCGCTGGTGCCCGGAACTGGTCCACGCCAACGACTGGCCGGCCGCCATGGCACCGGCCTACATGGCCTGGCGCCAGGTCGGCACGCCCACCGTGCTGACCATCCACAACCTGGCCTACCAGGGCCTTTGCGACGTGCATTCCTGCCCCGAGCTGGGCATCCCGGCCGAAGCCTGCGCCAGCGATGGCATGGAGTTCTACGGCAAGCTGTCGTTCCTCAAGGCCGGCATCGCCTACGCCAGCCACGTGACCACCGTCAGCCACACCTACGCCCAGGAAATCACCACCCCGGACTTCGGCTGCGGGCTGGACGGCATGCTCCGCGCCAAAGTCGCCAGCGGCCGGCTCAGCGGCATCATCAACGGCATCGACGAGAGCTGGGAGCCACGCACCGACCCGCACCTGGTCGAGGGCTTCGCCATCCACCAGTGGCACGGCAAGCAGGCCAACCGCGCCTACGTCGAACAGACTTTCGGCCTGGACGCCGACGACGGCCCGCTGTTCGGCGTGGTCTCGCGCCTGGTGCAGCAGAAAGGCATCGACCTGACCCTCGGCGTGGCCGAGGCGATCGTCGCCCAGGGCGGCCGGCTGGTGGTGATCGGCCGCGGCGAGCCGGAACTGGAAGCGGCGATGGCCGACCTGGGCCGCCGCCACCCGGGGCGCATCGGCGTGCACGTCGGCTTCAACGAGACCGACGCCCGGCGCATCTTCGCCGGCAGCGACTTCCTGCTCATGCCCTCGCGCTTCGAGCCCTGCGGCCTGAGCCAGATGTACGCCCAGCGTTTCGGCTCGCTGCCCATCGCCCGGCGCACCGGCGGCCTGGCCGACACCATCGAGGACGGCGTCACCGGCTTCCTGTTCCGCGAGGCCAGCCACGAGAGCTACCTGGAAGCGGTGCAGCGCGCCTTCAACGTGTTCCACCACCCGGAACTGCTCAACGCCATGCGCTGCCGGGCGATGGCCGCGCCGCTGTGCTGGCGCCAGTCGGTGGCCCCCTACGACGCGCTGTATCAGCGACTGCTCGGTGCAGACCGTCTCGCCGCGGACCCGCTTTGATGTACCGCCACGGCGCCCAGCGCCTGGATGAGCGGCGCACCCGCTTCGCCCTGTGGGCCCCGGACTGCCGGGAAGTGGCCCTGGAGCTGCAGGACGAATCGCTGCACCCGCTGCGCGCCGGCGAGGACGGCTGGTTCGCCCTGGAACTGGAATGCCCCGCCGACACCTGCTACCGCTTCGTCGTCGACGGCCGCCTGCGCGTGCCCGACCCGGCCTCGCGCCGCCAGTTCGGCGACGTCCACGGCTTCAGCCGGGTGGTCGACCACGCCGCCTACGCCTGGCGCCATCCGCACTGGCGCGGCCGGCCCTGGCACGAGGCGGCGATCTACGAACTGCACGTCGGCCTGCTCGGTGGTTACACCGGCGTCGAGGCCCTGCTGCCGCACCTGGTGCAACTGGGTGTCACGGCGCTGGAACTGATGCCACTGGGCGAATTCCCCGGGCGGCGCAACTGGGGCTACGACGGCGCCCTGCCGTTCGCCCCGGACGGCAGCTACGGCACCCCGGAACAGCTCAAGCACCTGATCGACAGCGCCCACGGCATGGGCCTGATGGTGTTCGTCGACGTGGTCTACAACCACTTCGGCCCGGACGGCAACTACCTGGGCCAGTACGCCCGCGACTTCTTCCGCGAGGACCGGCACACCCCCTGGGGCGCGGCCATCGACTTCCGCCGGCCGCAGGTGCGCGACTTCTTCTGCGAGAACGCGCTGATGTGGCTGCTCGACTACCGGGTCGACGGCCTGCGCCTGGACGCGGTGCATGCCATCGGCGACGACGACTTCCTCGTCGACCTGGCCGCCCGGGTGCGGGCCGCGGTCGAGCCCGGCCGCCACGTGCACTTGGTGCTGGAGAACGAGGACAACCGCGCCGGCCTGCTGCAGCGCGGCTACGACGCCCAGTGGAACGACGATGGCCACAACGCCCTGCACGTGCTGCTGACCGGCGAACGGGAAGGCTACTACGCCGACTTCGCCGATGACGCCACCGCCCAGCTGGCCACCTGCCTGGCCCAGGGCTTCGTCTTCCAGGGCCAGGCCGACCGCCGTGGCCAGCGCCGGGGCGAGCCCAGCGAGCACCTGCCGCCGACCGCCTTCGTGCTGTTCCTGCAGAACCACGACCAGGTCGGCAACCGCGCCTTCGGCGAGCGCCTGGTCGCCCTGGCCGACGAGGACGCGCTGAAGGCCGCCACCCTGCTGCTGTTGCTCTCGCCCATGGTGCCGCTGCTGTTCATGGGCGAGGAATGGGGCTCGACCCGGCCCTTCCTGTTCTTCACCGACCACCAGGGCGAACTGGCGGACGCGGTGCGCGAAGGCCGCCGCCATGAATTCGCCGAATTCTCGCGCTTCTCCGACCCGCAGCTGCTGCTGGACATCCCCGACCCCAACGCCCAGGACACCTTCGACGCCTCCCGGCCGGACCTGGCCCCCGCCGACCAGCCGCGGCAGCGCGCCTGGCTGAGCTTCTACCGGCGCCTGCTGCGTCTGCGCCAGAGCCAGCTGGTGCCGGTGCTGGAAGGCACCCGCGCGCTGGGCGTGGAGGTGCTCGCCCGTGGCGCGCTGTCCGCCGGCTGGCGCCTGGGCGACGGCCGCCTGCTGCGCATCGACATCAACCTGAGCGACACGCCGGTGCCCACCGGCGCCCGTTCCCAGGCCGGCGACCTGCTGTGTGCCCACGGCGTCGGCGAAGACGACTACCGCCAGGGCCTGCTGCCGGCGCGCAGTGCCCAGGCCGTTCTGGAGATAGCGCCATGAGTGACGCCCTGCTGGCCGAACTGGCCGACGCCGCCGGACTCAGCATCGACTGGACGGACGCCAACGGGCGCCCGCAACGGGTCAGCCCGGGGGCCCAGCGGCAACTGCTGGAAGCCCTCGGCCACCCGGCCGCGGACCCACGGCAGATCGAGAGCAGCCTGGCCGAGCTGAAACAGCGTGCCGCCGAGGCCGCCACCCCGCCGCTGCTCACCGCCGAACTGGGCCAGCCGATCCCCATCCCCGGTCAGCGGGCGGACAGCGCCTACAAGCTGACCCGCGAGGACGGCGAGACGCTCTCCGGCCGGCTGGACGACCAGGCCCGCGTGCCGGCCATCGACCTACCCGGCTACCACCGCCTGGACATCGGCGACCAGCGCGTCACCCTGGCCGTGGCGCCGCCGGCCTGCCGCAGCGTCGAGGAGCTGTGCGGCAAGCGCCACGCATGGGGCCTGACCGCCCAGCTGTACGCCCTGCGCCGCCCCGGCGACGGCGGCCTGGGCGACACCCGCGCCCTGGAGGATCTGGCCCGCCACGCCGCCAACCTGGGCGCCGACGCCCTGGCAATCAGCCCGGTGCACGCCATGTTCGCCGCCGCCCGCGACCACTACAGCCCCTACTCGCCCTCCAGCCGGCTGTTCTTCAACGTGCTGCACGCCGCGCCGGGTGCCGTACTCGGCAGCGACGCGGTGGCCCGCGCCATCGCCGCCTGCGGGCTGCAGGACGAGATGGCCCGCCTGGAGCGCGACGAGCTGATCGACTGGCCCGCCGTGAGCGAGGCCCGCCAGCGCCTGCTGGCCCAGCTCTACCGCGACTTCCGCGAGAGCGACGGCAGCCTGCTCGGCGACTTCACCTCCTTCTGCGACCAGGGCGGCGACGCCCTGCTCCAGCACTGCCGCTTCGAGGCGCTGCACGGCCACATGCTGCGCCGCGGCGAATCCGGCGACTGGCGCGACTGGCCCGAGGCGCTGCGCGACCCGCGCAACCCGGCTGTGACCCGCTTCGCCGCCGACTACGCCGACGAGGTCGGCCTGCACGCCTTCGGCCAGTGGCTGATCGCCCGCGGCCTGGAGAACGCGCAGACGGTCGCCACCGGCGCCGGCATGGGTATCGGCCTGATCGCCGACCTGGCGGTGGGCACCGCCTGCAGCGGCAGCCAGGCCTGGACCCGCCAGGACGAGCTGCTGCCCCGGGTCACGGTCGGCGCGCCGCCGGA
Organism: Pseudomonas sp. GD03875; assembly: GCF_029840585.1. Classification (NCBI taxonomy): domain Bacteria; kingdom Pseudomonadati; phylum Pseudomonadota; class Gammaproteobacteria; order Pseudomonadales; family Pseudomonadaceae; genus Pseudomonas; species Pseudomonas sp. GD03875. The sequence continues at coordinate 5,570 of NZ_JAOCCV010000046.1, forward strand.
CATCCTCAACCGCGCCGGGCAGAACTGGGGGGTGTCCGCCTTCTCCCCCGACGGCCTGCGTCGCCACGGCTTCCGCGCCTTCATCGAAATGCTCCGGGCCAACCTGGCCCACGCCGGCGGCATCCGCATCGACCACATCATGGGCCTGCAGCGCCTGTGGGTGATCCCCCACGGCGCGGCCCCGCAGGACGGCGCCTACCTGCGCTACCCGCTCACCGACCTGCTGCGCCTGCTGGCGCTGGAATCCCACCGCCACCGCGGCCTGGTCATCGGCGAGGACCTCGGCACCGTGCCCGAGGGCCTGCGCGAGGAACTGGCGCGGCGCAACATCCTCGGCATGCGCGTGCTGCTGTTCGAGCAGCAGGACGGCCGCTTCGTGGCGCCGCGCCAATGGCCGCGCGACGCCCTCGCCACCACCACCACCCACGACCTGCCCAGCCTCAAGGGCTGGCTGGCCGGCCACGACATCGACTGGCGCCTGCGCGCCGGCCACAGCCACGCGGACCAGGAGGACGGCGACCGCGCCGAACGCCGCCGCGAGCGCACGGCACTGGTCGAGGCCCTGGGCGAGCACGCCGGTCTGGCGGACGGCGAGGACGCCGAGGCCTGCCTGGAAGCCGCCATCGGCTACCTCGGCGGCACCCCGGCGCCGCTGGTGCTGCTGCCCCTGGAGGACGCCCTCGGCGACGACCAGCAGCCCAACCTGCCCGGCCCCGGCGACGAGCACCCCAACTGGCGTCGGCGCCACGCCCTGGCGGTGCGCGAACTGCTCGACACCGAGGCCACCCGGCGGCGCCTGCAGCGCCTCGCCGACGCGCGCCGGGAGGCCGCCGATGACTGACCTGCGCGCCACCTTGCGCCTGCAGTTCCACCAGGGCTTCACCCTGCACGACGCGGTGCCCCTGGTGCCCTACTTCTCGCGCCTGGGCATCAGCCACGTGTACGCCTCGCCGCTGCTCACCGCGCGGCCCGGCTCCACGCACGGCTACGACGTGGTCGACCCGACCCGGATCAACCCCGAGCTGGGCGGCGAGCCCGGCCTGGTACGGCTGGTCGAGGCCCTGCGCGGGCGCGGCATCGGCCTGATCCTCGACATCGTGCCCAACCACATGGCGGTCGGCGGCGACGCCAACCCCTGGTGGTTGGACCTGCTGGAATGGGGCCAGGACAGCCCCTTCGCCAAGTTCTTCGACATCCAGTGGCACTCCCACGACCCGCTGCTGGCCGGCCAGCTGCTGGTGCCCTTCCTGCGCAGCGACTACGGCGAAGTGCTGGCCAACGGCGAAATCCCCCTGCACTTCGACCCGGAGCGCGGCACCTTCTACGCCCAGCACTTCGAACACCGCCTGCCGCTCACCCCGCCGAGCTACGGCGAAATCCTGCGCGGCAGCGAGGACGGCGCGCTGATGCTGCTGGGCGCGCGCTTCGAGGCCCTGCGCGACGACCCCGACGCCTGGCAGACGGCCCAGGGCCTGTGCGCCGAACTGGCCCAGCTGGGCCGCCCGGACGCCGGCGGCGACGCCGTGCGCCACGCCCTGGCCCGCTACCGATGCGACAGCGAGGAAGGCCTGCAGCGCCTGCACCGGCTGCTGGAGCGCCAGCACTACCGGGTGGCCAGCTGGCGCACCGCGGCGGACGACATCAACTGGCGCCGTTTCTTCGACATCAACGAGCTGGGCGGCCTGCGGGTCGAGCGCCCGGAAGTCTTCGAGCTGACCCACGCCAAGATCTTCCAGCTGATCGAACAGGGCCTGGTGGACGGCCTGCGCATCGACCACGTGGATGGCCTGGCCAACCCGCGCGCCTACTGCCGGCGCCTGCGCCGCCGCGTCGACCTGCTGCTGGCCGGTCGGCCGCAGCCCGAGCAGGGCTTCCCGATCTACGTGGAGAAAATCCTCGGCCACGGCGAGCAATTGCCCGGCGACTGGAACACCTCCGGCTGCACCGGCTACGCCTTCATGAACCAGGTGTCCCTGCTGCAGCACGACCCTCGCGGCGAACAGCCGCTGCGGGCGCTGTGGAGCGAGCTGAGCGGGCGCCCGGCGGCGTTCGAGGACGAGGCGCTGGAAGCGCGCCGCCTGGTGCTCACCACCTCGCTGACCGGCGACCTGGAAGAAGTGGCCCAGGGCCTGCTCCAGGTGGCGCGCAACGACATCGCCACCCGCGACCTGACCCTGGCCTCGATCCGCCGCGCGCTGCTAGAACTGATCGTGCACTTCCCGGTGTACCGCACCTACGCCAACGCCTGCGGCCGCTCCGAGCAGGATCGCCAGGTGTTCGGCCAGGCCCTGGAAGGCGCGCGCCGGACCTTGGCCGAGGCCGACTGGCCGTTGCTCGAACACCTCGACCGCTGGCTCGGCGGCCAGCCGCTGCACGAACTGCCGCCGGGCCGCCCGCGCAAGCTGCGCGCCCGGGTGCTCGGGCGCTTCCAGCAGCTCACCTCGCCGGTGGCGGCCAAGGCGGTGGAAGACACCGCCTGCTACCGCGCTGGCGTGCTGCTGTCGCGCTACGACGTGGGCTTCGACGCCGAGCACTTCAGCTACCCGGCGGAGCACTTCCACCAGTGCTGCAGTGAACGCGCCGCGCGCCTGCCGGACAACCTGCTGGCCACCGCCACCCACGACCACAAGCGCGGCGAGGACAGCCGCGCGCGACTGGCGGTGCTGAGCGAGCGCGCCGACTGGTACGCCGAACGGGTGCGCCGCTGGCGCGAACTGGCCGCACCGCTGCGCGCCGGCCTGCAGGACGATGCACCGGACGCTGGCGAGGAACTGATCCTCTACCAGGCCCTGCTCGGCAGCTGGCCGCTGGACCTCGACGCGGACGACGACGCCGGCCTGCGCGCCTACCTGGAGCGCCTGCTCACCTGGCAGCGCAAGGCCCTGCGCGAAGCCAAGCTCAATAGCAGCTGGAGCGCGCCGAACGAGGCCCACGAGGCGGCCTGCCACACCTTCCTCGAACGCCTGCTGACCGCGCCGGAAGGCCGCGAACTACGCGGGGAGCTGGCCGACGCGGTGACCACCATCGCCCCGGCCGGCGCCCTCAACGGCCTGGCCCAGTGCCTGCTGCGCCTGACCGCGCCCGGCGTGCCGGACCTGTACCAGGGTTGCGAATACTGGGACTTCAGCCTGGTCGACCCGGACAATCGCCGTCCAGTCGACTTCGCCGCCCGCGTCGAGTCCCTCGACGGCCTGGCCGAACCGGGCGAACTGCTCGCCAACTGGCGCGATGGCCGGGTCAAGCAATGGCTGATCGCCAGCGTCCTGGCCCTCCGCCACGCCCGCCACCCGATGTTCGCCCGGGGCGACTACCGGCCGCTGGCGGTCGAGGGCGAGCACGCCGAGCGGGCGCTGGCCTTCGTCCGCAGTCTGGGCGACACCCACCTGGTGGCCGTGGTGCCGCGCCTGGCCGCCGGCCTGCTGGGCGACCAGCCCCTGCCCCAGGTGCCCGCCGAACGCTGGGGCGACACCCGCGTGGTGCTGCCGCCGGAACTGGCGGGCCTGAGCCTGACCGGCATCCTGCCGCCCGGGCAACTGGACAATCGCGGCCACCTGCCGCTGGCCGGAGTGCTGGCGCAGTTCCCCGTCAACCTGCTCTGCCTCAAACCCCATCTCCAGGAGCCTAGCCATGAGCATCGATGAACAACGCGTCCGCGAATTCGCCTACCAGATCTGGGAATCCGAGGGCAAACCCGCCGGCCAGGAAGAACGCCACTGGGCGATGGCACGCAAGCTGGCCGAGGCCGAAGCGGTCAGCGAACAGCTGCCGGCCGCGCCCAGGCCGCGCCGCATCAGCAAACCCAAGGCGGTGACCCTGGCCGAGGCGGAAGCCCAGGCCGCCAACCCCGCCGACAAACCCGCGCTGCTGAAGAAGCCGCGCGCCCCGCGCAACAAGGCCTGAGGCCCACCCATGAAAGCCACACGTTCGCGTATCGCCGAAGGCCACCCCTTCCCCCTGGGCGCCACCTGGGACGGGCTGGGCGTCAACTTCGCGCTGTTCTCGGCCCACGCCACCAAGGTCGAACTGTGCCTGTTCGACGAACAGGGCCAGACCGAGCTGGAGCGCATCGAGCTGCCCGAGTACACCGACGAGATCTGGCACGGCTACCTGCCCGACGCCCACCCCGGCCAGGTCTACGGCTACCGGGTGCACGGCCCCTACGAACCGGACGCCGGCCACCGCTTCAACCCCAACAAGCTGCTCATCGACCCCTATGCCAAGCAGCTGGTGGGGCGGCTCAAGTGGTCCGAGGCGCTGTTCGGCTACACCATCGGCCACCCGGACGCCGACCTCAGCTTCGACGAACGCGACAGCGCGGCCTTCGTGCCCAAGTGCAAAGTGATGGACCCGGCCTTCACCTGGGCCGAACAGGCGCCGATCCGCGTGCCGTGGGACAGCACCATCCTCTACGAGACCCACCTGCGCGGCATCAGCATGCGCCACCCGGCCGTGCCCGAGCACCTGCGCGGCACCTGCGCCGGGCTGATGAACCCGGAGCTGCTCAAGCACATCCGCTCGCTCGGCGTGTCCAGCATCGAACTGCTGCCGGTGCATGCCTTCGTCAACGACCAGCATCTGCTGGAAAAGGGCATGAACAACTACTGGGGCTACAACAGCATCGGCTTCTTCGCCCCGCACCCGGCCTACCTCGCCAGCGGCAAGGTCAGCGAATTCAAGGAAATGGTCGCCCACCTGCACGACGCCGGCCTGGAGCTGATCCTCGACGTGGTCTACAACCACACCGCCGAGGGCAACGAGCGCGGCCCGACCCTGTGCATGCGCGGCATCGACAACGCCAGCTACTACCGCCTGATGCCGGACGACCGGCGCTACTACATCAACGACTCCGGCACCGGCAACACCCTCGACCTGTCCCACCCCTGCGTGCTGCAGATGGTCACCGACTCGCTGCGCTACTGGGCCACCGAGATGCGCGTGGACGGCTTCCGCTTCGACCTGGCGACCATCCTCGGCCGCTACGCCGACGGCTTCGACGAGCGCCACAGCTTCCTCGTCGCCTGCCGCCAGGACCCGGTGCTGAGCAAGGTCAAGCTGATCGCCGAACCCTGGGACTGCGGCCCGGGCGGCTACCAGGTCGGCGGCTTCCCGCCCGGCTGGGCCGAGTGGAACGACAAGTTCCGCGACAACGTGCGCGCCTTCTGGAAGGGCGACGAAGGCCAGCTGGCCGAACTGGCCAGCCGCCTCACCGCCTCCGGCGACCTGTACAACCAGCGCGGCCGGAGGCCGTTCGCCTCGGTCAACTTCATCACCGCCCACGACGGCTTCACCCTGCGCGACGTGGTCTCCTACGACCACAAGCACAACGAGGCCAACGACGAAGACAACCGCGACGGCACCGACCACAACATCTCCTGGAACCACGGCAGCGAAGGCCCCACCGACGATCCGGAAATCCGCGAACTGCGCCTGCGCCAGATGCGCAACCTGCTGGCCACCCTGCTGTTCTCCCAGGGCACGCCCATGCTGCTGGCCGGCGACGAGTTCGGCCGCACCCAGCAGGGCAACAACAACGCCTACTGCCAGGACAACGAACTGAGCTGGGTCGACTGGAACATCGACGAGGAAGGCCAGGAACTGATCGCCTTCACCCGCCGCCTGATCGCCCTGCGCCGGGCCTACCCCATCCTCCGCCGCGGACGCTTCCTGGTCGGCCACTACAACGAGGAGCTGGGGATCAAGGACGTCACCTGGCTGACCCCGGACGGCGTGGAAATGGGCGAAGAACAGTGGCACGACGGCGAGGCGCGCTGCATGGGCATGCTCATGGACGGCCGCGCGCAACCCACCGGCATCCGCCGCAGCGGCGCGGATGCCACCCTGCTGCTGATCCTCAACGCGCACCACGAGGCGGTGGACTTCCTCCTCCCGGAAGTCGCCGAAGGCTCGGCCTGGACCAACCTGCTCGACAGCAACCAGCCGCGCCAGCGCACCACCGAACACCTGCCGTTCGACAGCCGCTATCAAGCCGCTCCGCGCTCGTTGCTGCTGTTCAAGCTGGAAAAGGAGAACGAGTGACGTAGGGTGCGCCGTGCGCACCGATGCTCCGAGGCGGTGCGCACGGCGCACCCTACGACAGGTCGCAAGAAATCCTGATTTCCTCCGGGCCATCAGCAACCCGGAGGAATTCCCGTTCAGTTGTAGCCCGGATGAAATCCGGGAGGGAGCCGGCTCCCCGTAGGGTGCGCCATGCGCACCGATAGCGCCGGGATGGTGCGTACGGCAACCCTACGAATCACCCGCCCAGGTCTCAAAAAACCCTGAACCGCCTCCACCCCCTCCAGTCCCAACCTGAGTAGGCGCCGCGAACGCGGCGTCGTCACTTTCAACACAGGGGGACGACATGAAAGTCGGCGAAATCATGACCCGCACCGTGCGTCCCACCGAAGACACCGTGCCGCGCGGCGGCGCGCAGGCCCATTGAGGCCCGCGGGCCGTGCCGGACGGAGGACAGCCGACATGAAAGCCGTGGTATTCCATGATGTGGGCGACATCCGCCTCGACGACGTGCCCGAGCCCACGCTGCAAGCGCCCACGGACGCCATCGTCCGTATCACTGCATCGGCCATCTGCGGCACCGACCTGCACTTCGTGCGTGGCACGGTCAGCGGCATGGCCAAGGGCACCATCCTCGGCCACGAGGGCGTCGGCATCGTCGAGGCCCTCGGCGAGGACGTGCGCAACCTGCAGGTCGGCGACCGGGTGGTGATCCCCTCGACCATCGCCTGCGGCAACTGCGCCTACTGCCGCGCCGGCTACTACGCCCAGTGCGACGACGCCAACCCCAACGGCAAGCAGGCCGGCACGGCCTTCTTCGGCGGCCCCTCGGCCTCCGGCCCGTTCCACGGGCTGCAGGCCGAGAAAGCGCGCATTCCCTTCGCCCACGTCGGCCTGGTGCGGCTGCCCAGCGAGATCAGCGACGACCAGGCGATCCTGCTCTCGGACATCTTCCCCACCGGCTACTTCGGCGCGGAGATGGCCGAGATCACCCCCGGCGACACCGTGGCTGTATTCGGCTGCGGTCCGGTCGGCCAGTTCGCCATCGCCAGCGCCAAGCTGCTCGGCGCCGCTCGGGTGTTCGCCATCGACCATCTCGAAGACCGCCTGCGCATGGCCCGCCAGCAGGGCGCCGAGGTGATCGACTTCGACCGCGAGGACCCGGTGCAGACCCTGCGCCGGCTGACCAACGGCATCGGCGTGGACCGCGCCATCGATGCCGTCGGCGTGGACGCCGAGTGCCCCTGCCACGCCGCCGCGCCGCAGGTCGGCGCGTTCCGCGAGGAGATGGCCGAGGTCGCCCCCAACACCCACCCGGACGGCGCCAACTGGCACCCCGGCAAGGCGCCGAGCCAGGCCCTGCAGTGGGCCGTGGAGGCGCTCGACAAGGCCGGCACGCTGTCGATCATCGGCGTCTACCCGGAGCAGGCGCGGCACTTCCCGATCGGCATGGCGATGAACAAGAACCTGACGATCAACATGGGCAACTGCCATCACCGCAAGTACATCCCGCAGTTGATCGACCTGGTGCTCAACCGCCGCATCGACCCGGCCAAGATCCTCACCCAGGTCAAGCCGATGAGTGATGCCATCGAGGCGTTCAAGGCCTTCGACCGGCGCGACGCGGGCTGGATCAAGGTCGAGCTGCACCCGCAGATGCAGCTGGGCGTGGGCAGCGAGGAACGGATCGAGCAGCAGCGTCTGGACGACGCCATCGAGAACTCCCCAGCGCCTCGCCGGCCATGACGGCGCCCAGGCAGCGCTGGAGAAACCCGGCAGGACGAGCGACCCCGGAGAAAAGGACCCGAGAGACTCCATGAGCGATATCCGCATCGGCATTTCAGGCTGGCGCTACGCCCCCTGGCGTGGCGACTTCTACCCCAAGGGGCTGGCCCAGCGCCGGGAACTGGAGTTCGCCTCGCGGCAGGTCAACAGCATCGAGATCAACGGCTCCTTCTACGGCCTGCAGACGCCCGAGCGCTACGCCGGCTGGTACGCCGAGACGCCAGAGGACTTCGTCTTCAGCGTCAAGGCGCCGCGCTACATCACCCATGTGCTGCGCCTGCGCGAGCCGGCCCAGCCGCTGGCCAACTTCTTCGCCTCCGGGCCGCTGCAACTCAAGGACAAGCTGGGCGCCTTCCTCTGGCAGTTCCCGCCCAGCCTGCGCTTCGATGCCGCGCTGTTCGGCGACTTCCTCGCCCAGCTGCCGCGCGACACCGATCAGGCCCGCGCCTGCGCCCGCCACGCCGAGGCCCGGCTACATCGGCCCGGCTATCTGGAAGCAGCGCCGGACGCCGCCCTGCGCCACGCCGTGGAAATCCGCCACGACAGCTTCGCCACGCCCGCCTTCGTCGAGCTGCTGCGCCGGCATCAGGTGGCCCTGGTGGTGGCGGACACCGCAGGCAAGTGGCCCTGCGCCGAGGATGTCACCGCCGACTTCCTCTACCTGCGCCTGCACGGCGACGCGGAGCTGTACACCAGCGGCTACACGCCCCAGGCGCTGCGCCGCTGGCAGGCGCGCATCGAGGCCTGGACCGCCGGCGCGCAGCCGGACGACGCCCGACTGATCGACCCCGGGCACAAGCCGGCCAGACGCCGGCGCGACCTGTACTGCTACTTCGACAACGACGTGAAGGTGCGCGCGCCCTACGACGCGCGCCACCTGCTGGAAAGCCTGGGGCTGTCGCCCCGCCCACGCCAAGGAGCCCAGGCATGAGCGATTCCGTGCCGATCATGACCGTCGACAGCGCCCCCGCGGTACACCGGATCAAGGTGCTGACGATCAACACCCACAAGGGATTCACCCCGCTCAACCGGCGCTTCATCCTGCCGGAACTGCGGGTGGCGGTGCGCGCCACCGGCGCCGACCTGGTGTTCCTCCAGGAAGTGCTCGGCGCCCACCAGCGCCACGCCCAGCGCCACGACAACTGGCCGCAGACGCCGCACTACGAGTTCCTCGCCGACAGCATGTGGCCGCAGTTCGCCTACGGCCGCAACGCGGTCTACCCGGACGGCGACCACGGCAACGCGCTGATGAGCAAGTTCCCCATCAGCCACTACGAGAACTTCGACGTGTCCATCGGCGTGGTCGAGCAGCGCGGCCTGCTCCACTGCGTGCTGGACGTGCCCGGCCCGCGCCAGGTGCACGCCATCTGCGTGCACCTGGGCCTGCGCGAAGGCCACCGCCGGCAGCAGCTGGCCCTGCTCTGCGGCCTGCTGGAACGGCTGCCGGCGGACGACCCGGTGATCGTCGCCGGCGACTTCAACGACTGGCGCCTGCGGGCCGGCGCGATCCTCGCCGAACAGGGCCTGCACGAAGTCTTCGCCAGCCAGTTCGGCGAGCCGGCCAGGAGCTTCCCCGCGCGCTGGCCGATGCTGCGCCTGGACCGCATCTACGTGCGCAACGCCACCAGCCATGAGCCGGTGGTGCTGTCCAGTCACCCCTGGTCCCACCTTTCCGACCATGCCCCCCTGGCCGTGGAGATCCACCTATGAGTTACGACTGGCGCGAAGGCAATCAGGTAGGGCTGCTGATCAATGGCGAGGAATACTACCCCCGGGTGTTCGAGTGCATCCGCGCGGCCCGCCACGAGGTGCTGATCGAGACCTTCATCATCTACGAGGACAAGGTCGGCAACGAGCTGCAGCAGGTGCTGATCGACGCCGCCCGCCGCGGCGTGCGGGTGGAGCTGACAGTGGACGGCTATGGCACCGCCGAGCTCGGCCGCGAGTACGTCGCCGCCATGACCGGCGCCGGGGTCAACATCCACGTGTTCGACCCCAGCCCGCGCCGGCTGGGCGTGCGTACCAACCTGTTCCGCCGCCTGCACCGCAAGATCGTGGTGATCGACGGCGAGCGCGCCTTCGTCGGCGGCATCAACTACTCGGCCGACCACCTGGGCGACTTCGGTCCGATGGCCAAGCAGGACTATGCGGTGGAAGTCACCGGGCCGATCGTCGCCGACCTGCACCGCGCCAGCCTGCGCCTGATGCGCCCGGCGCTGGACGCGCCCAGCGAGGTGCGCCCGCAGACCGACCCGGCCGGCAGCGCGCGCATGCTGCTGTCGATACGCGACAACGAGCGCCACAGCCGGGACATCGAGACCCAGTACCTGCAGGCCATCCGCTCGGCCAGGCAGCGGCTGGTGGTGGCCAACGCCTACTTCTTCCCCGGTTACCGCCTGCTGCGCGAGATGCGCAACGCGGCGCGCCGCGGCGTGCGCGTCACCCTGATCCTCCAGGGCCAGCCGGACATGCCCTGGGCCCGGGGCTTCTCGCGCATGCTCTACAACTACCTGCTGCGCGACGGGGTGGAAATCTTCGAATACTGCCAGCGGCCGCTGCACGGCAAAGTGGCGCTGGCCGACGACGAGTGGACCACGGTGGGCTCCAGCAACCTCGACCCGCTCAGCCTGGCGCTGAACCTGGAGGCCAACCTGATCATCCGCGACCGCCGCTTCAACCAGCAGCTGCACGACCACCTGCAGGGACTGGCCGGCGACCACTGCAAGCGCATCAGCCTGGAGCGCGCCATCCGTGGCTACTGGTGGCGCGCGCCGCTGATCTTCCTGTGCTTCCACTTCACCCGGCTGTTCCCGGCCATCGCCGGCTGGTTCCCGGCCCATGCCCCGCGGCTGGCGTCACTGCACCCCGAGCCGGCGGACGCGTCGGAGAACATCTACCCGCAGGGCAAGGCATCATGAGCCAGCAGACCCAGACCAACCCCTGGCTGCGCTGGGGCAAGCGCCTGCTCACGGCGCTCTTCTTCATCCTGGTGCCGGTGCTGCTGTTCATGCTGGTTAAGAACCTCGAATGGAGCGAGGTGGTGCAGGCGCTGAAGAGCTACAGCCCGCTGATGCTGGCCGGCTGCGTGGCAATCACCGCCACCAGCTTCCTGCTGTTCAGCAGCTACGACCTGCTCGGCCGCGCCTACACCGGCCACCGCCTGCCGGCCCGGCAGATATTGCCGCTGACCTTCGTCTGCTACGCCTTCAACCTCAACCTCAGCTCCTGGGTCGGCGCCATCGCCCTGCGCTACCGGCTGTATTCGCGGCTGGGGCTCGGCGTGGCCACTGTCACCCGCATTCTCACCTTCAGCCTGATCACCAACTGGCTGGGCTACATGATCCTCGCCGGCGGGGTGTTCTCCCTGCGCCTGGTGCGCCTGCCCGAGCAATGGGAGATCGGCGCCACCGCGCTGCAGGCGATCGGTATCGGCCTGCTGCTGGTCGCCGCCACCTACCTGCTGGCGTGCCGCTTCGCCACGCGCCGCTCCTGGTCCTGGCGCGACCACGAGGTGACCCTGCCCTCGCTGAAGCTGGCCCTGGCCCAGGCCGGCATGTCGATGTGCAACTGGTCGCTGTCCAGCCTGCTGGTGTTCCTGCTGCTGCCCAAGGGCGTCGACTACCCCACGGTGCTCGGCATCATGCTGGTCAGCAGCATCGCCGGGGTGGTCACCCATATTCCCGCCGGGCTCGGCGTGCTGGAGGCGGTGTTCATCGCCATGCTCCAGGACCAGGTGCCCAAGGGCGCCGTGCTGGCCGCGCTGATCGGCTACCGCGCCATCTACCTGCTGCTGCCGCTGCTGGTGGCCGTGGTGGTCTACCTGGTGCTGGAGAAACGGGCGAAGAAGCTGCGGCAGAAATCGGAGCGCGCCGGCCGGCTGGAATCGGAAGGCGCCTGAGTGGTGTATAACGGCGCGCTGAACCCTCAGCGCCCGTACCGCCATGCTTCTTGTCGCCCGCCGCAACTCTGCGCCTACCGCCCAGCACGCCACCCATCACTTGTACGCCTTGCATCTGGACCGGGCGAGCGCCACGCCTTTCGTCTTCTCCGAGTCCATCGGCGGCGGCCATGGGGAACGGGGCGGCAGCATCGCCCTGGGCCTGAACGATCTGGAGCGCTGGGCGGGTGAATGGCGCGAGCATGTGCGCCTGGCGGGCGCGCCCCAACTGGTGGCCATGATCGAGACGGCCCTCGCAGCGGGCTCCCAGGCCGACCTCGTCGAACATCTGTTCCGTGAAGCCGTCCGGGAGCGCGCATCATGATCACCATCCTCCCTGTCGAGGGCCCGGCCCCCACATTCGACCGCAGCTTCACCGTCACCGGGGAGCTGCGGCTCGGTTTCCACGAAGGCGTCTTCACCTACGACATCGTGGCCGTGGAGCCCTACGAGAAGACCTACGCCGACGAAGACGAGGAAGACGGCGGCGAGCTGTTCGTCGCCTACCTGGATGGCCAGGTGGCCGGCACCCTCGTCCTGTCCGAGGCCTGGAACGGCTACGCGCTGATCGAAGACATCGCCGTCGCCCGCGCCCTGCGCCGCACCGGTGTGGCCAGCGCCCTGCTCCGCCACGCGATGGCCTGGTGCCGGGCATGCGAGCTGCCCGGCATCATGCTGGAGACCCAGCACAACAACGTGGCGGCCTGCCGCCTCTACGCACACCACGGCTTCCGCCTCGGCGGCGTCGACCTCGACCTTTACCGCGGCCTGCCGCACCAGGGCCGCCACGAGATAGCCCTGTTCTGGTACTGGCACGCGAAAGAGCGCGGCTGACGTAGGGTGCGCCGGGCGCACCGCGAGGCCCGCCGGTGCGCATGGCGCACCCTACGAAAGCGAGGCGCCGGGCGCAAGCCGGCCGACGGTTAGCCGGAAATCGCCTTGAACTCCCCCCCGCCCTTCGGTGGTCTATCCACCAGAGGCCTTCGGGCCAGGAAACCGGAGCGGGAGCATGAAGAAGTACGACTTTCTGGTCAGCTACATCCTCGATAACCAGCCGCAATCGACCACCGTGCAGGCGGACAGCCAGTCGCTGACGCCCGACCAGGCGCTGTTCTACCTGCGGTCCCTGCACAGCCGGGCGGCTGCCGGGGCCATCACCGATGTGCAGGTGGCGCGCATCGACGTGGACAAGCTGCAAGACGCTCCCGCCCATCACCTGCAGCCCTGAGCGATGAAGAACCTAGAAACCCCAGCAACCAAGCTGGCCGTCTACGGCGCCCGGGGCAGCCTGGGCAGCGCGGTGCTGGTGGAGGCGCTGCACCGGCAGTTTGAGGTCACGGCAATCGTCGACGAACTCAACGCACTGCAGGCGCGCCCCGGCCTGCGTACCAAGGGCGGCACGCCCGCCGACGCCATCGAGGTGAACCGCGCCGTGGCCGGGATGGACGCCGTGGTCTGCCTGCTGGGCGAGGAACTGCCGGGCGACGCGCGGGACGACTTCCAGTTGGTGTTCAAGACCCTGCTGGCCCTGCTCGACGGCCTGGAGGTGGCCGGCGTGAAGCGCCTGCTGGTGGTCGACGACTTCGCCTGGCTCGACGAGGGCGGTGGTTCCGCCGCCGCCCCGGTACGCCACCTGCGCGAGCGGCTGATCGCCAGCCCGTTGGCCTGGACCCTGGTGGAGACGCCCGTGCGCCCCAACGAGACGCTGGGGCCCGACGACTTCCTGCAACCGAGCGAGGCCGCCCAGGCCTTGCGCCGCTTCGCCGCGGGGCTGCTGGATGAGATGAACCTGGCGCTGCACGTTCGCGAGCGTGTGCGCATCGCAGAACAAGGAGTCCGCTGATGGGACCGGAAAGCATCATTCTGCTCATGATCTCGGCCTGGTTTCTGGTAGCCGCCGCCATGCTCTGGGGCATGCTGCGCATCGCCCGCCGCCACGCCGCCTACAGCCAGCCGCGGCCGGTGGAACGCGCGCCGGCGCCGCGCAACACCGGCAAGCGCCGCCCGGCACAACGGCCGAAGCTGCCGCGCCCGGTGCTGTCGCCGGCGTACCGGGCCGCGCATCACTTCGCGCACCGCTGACGGCCGACGAAATTCCCGGCACTCGCGGCGGGCAGCCCTGTCGAAAACGCCATTCCGAAAAGATCAACAAGGTAAGGCGAGAGATGAACAACGAGAGAATCTTCCGTGAAGCCCTGCTGGCGGCCCTGGTGGAGCACGCCGCGCATCACTTCGAGGAAGCCGCCCATTGCGCCTACGTCAACGGCCTGCAGGCGCGCACCCTGCTGACCAACTCCGGACGCACCGAGCTGCGCCTGAGCCTGACCCGGCCGAGCGACGGCGCCCCGTGCAGCTACCGCATCGGTGCCCTCGCGGAGCGTGGATTGGTGCTGCACGAGAAGGTCTATGGCGACGAGGTGGAGCGCCGCGAGGCGTCGCTGGAATCGATCCGCGACAGCCTGGTGGAAGACGAACTGGCGGAATTCTTCATCAGGGCCACCGCCCTGCCGCTGGGCGCGATGGCGGAACTGCCGCGGCAACAGGGCGCGGCCTGACGCGCCCATGGAGATCCGAGCCATGCCTGTGATCGACGACGCCACTGTCCAAGCCACCCTGAGCGGCGCCCTGGACGCGGTGCAAGTGCATTTCGAGGAAGCCGTCGACTATGCGCGGCACAACGGCCTGCTGGCCGAACTGGCGCGCCAAAACGGCGAACTGGTACTGCGCCTCAAGCGGCCCAGTGATGGTGCGCCCTGCCATTACCGCATCGTCGCGCTGCCAGGCACCGCACAGGTGCTGCACGAGAAATCCTACGGCGCCGAGACCGAGCGCCTGGAGGCTGCGCCGGACTCGGTCAACCAGACCGTGGTGGAGACCGAGCTGGCCAGCTTCTTCATCCGCTCGGCGGCGCTGCCGTTGGACTACATTGCCCAGCGCCACCAGCCGGGTTTCATCTAGCGGTGGTGACTGCCGCAGAGTGCGCAGTGGGCACCGGGAGACCACGCATGCCCGGTGCGCACGGCGCACCCTACGCTGGCACGGCAGCCGATCTCGAAGAAAGGTTGAACCCATTCAGGACCCGGCGGGTCCGTTGTGCGATCCCGATAATGGCCATCCGCCAAATCGCTGGTACGCAGCGATCGGCGGGATGCTAGTGTTCCCGCCACCTAAGCCCCTGCGACAAGGAAATCCGCGATGTCCGTCTCCGTGCTTGCCGAGCTGCTCAAACAGAACGAACAGAACCTGCTGGAAAAATGGATGGCCGCCCAGCGCGTCGCCGGCATCCGCGTCGACCTGATCGACGAGAACACCGTGGAGGAGAACTCCCGGGAGCTGATCAAGGCCTTCATCATGGCCCTCGCCCAGGGCTCGGACAGTATCGAGGACCCGGCCTGGAAGCCGCTCAAGGCTCAACTCGAACGCCTGTCGGTGAGCCAGGCCCGCCAGGGCTTCAGCCCGTCCGAGACCGCCACCTTCGTGTTCTCCCTCAAGGAGCCGCTGTTCGACCTGATCCAGAACCAGGGCGAAAGGGCCATCGAACTGGTCTGGCTGCTCAGCAAGCTGATCGACAAGCTCGGCCTGTTCAGCCTCGAATACTTCATGGCCGGCCGCGAGCTGGTGATCCGCGAACAGCAGGAAAGCCTGCTGGAGCTGTCCACCCCCGTGGTCCAGCTGTGGGACGGCGTGCTGGCCGTGCCGCTGATCGGCGCGCTGGACAGCAACCGCACGCAGATCGTGATGGAAGCGCTGCTGGAGAAGATCGTCGAGACCGAGTCCGACATCGCCATCATCGACATCACCGGCGTGCCGACCGTGGACACCATGGTCGCCCAGCACCTGCTCAAGACCATCACCGCCGCCAAGCTGATGGGCGCCAAGTGCATCATCAGCGGCATCCGCCCGCAGATCGCCGCCACCATCGTCCACCTCGGCGTGGAACTGGGCGACGTGGTGACCAAGGCCTCCCTGGTCGACGCCTTCAAGCTGGCCCTCAAGGAGCTGAACGTCCGCATGACCCGCGTGGAAAAGACGCGCTGAGGAGCCCGCCATGGTAGATCGCATTCCGATTCTCAAGATGGGCAGGTACCTGCTGCTGAGCATCCAGGTGGACATGCACGACCAGCTGGCCATGGACCTGCAGGAAGACCTCACCGAGCAGATCGTGCGGCACAAGGCCAAGGGCGTGCTGATCGACATCTCCTCGCTGGAGATCGTCGACTCCTTCATCGGCCGCATGCTGTCCCACATCGCCAACGTGTCGAGGATCCTCGACGCCAAGGTCATCGTCGTCGGCATGCAGCCCGCGGTGGCCATCACCCTGGTCGAGCTGGGGCTGTCGCTGGATGGCATCGCCACCGCACTGAACATCGAAAAAGGCATGCGCTGGCTGGAAAACAGTGTCAGCGAGGACGATATCGCCGGGGAGCCCGAGAGTGACGAAGACACAGACGCTCCCACTGAAACAGGAAACTGACATCGTCCTCATCCGCCAGCAGGTGCGCAAGGCGGCCGAGGAGGCCCGCCTGGGCCTGGTCTCGCAGACCAAGATCGTCACCGCGGCCAGCGAGATCGCGCGTAACGCGCTGATCTACGGCGGCGGCGGCGAGTGCCTGCTCGAAACCACCCAGCGCGGCGGGCGCACCGCGCTGCGCCTGGTCATCTCCGACCAGGGCCCCGGCATCGCCGACATCGAACGCGCGCTGGTCGACGGCTACACCTCGGGCAGCGGCCTGGGGCTGGGCCTCAGCGGCTCGCGGCGGCTGGTGGACGAATTCTCCATCGAGAGCCAGCCCGGCCTCGGCACGACGGTGGAACTGTGGAAGTGGAAATGATCGAGCGGCCCCTCCAGTTCGCCCATGCGGTGACCCACGAGGCGCACGCGGACGCCGTGCGCCGCGCCGTGGTCCGCCATGCCGGCCAGCTGTGCGACGACGAGGCGCTGAGCGGCCGCGTCGCCGTGGTGGTGCAGGAGATGGCGCGCAACCTGGTGCTGCACGCCAATGGCGGCGAAATGTTCCATTACCAGGACGACGAGCGCCTGGAACTGCTGGCGGTCGACCGCGGCCCCGGCATGGCCGACGTCGCCCGCTGCCTCACCGACAGCTATTCCACCACCGGCACTCTGGGCGCCGGCCTGGGCGCCATCAGCCGGCTGTCCGACCGTTTCGACATCTACTCCCAGCCGGGCCAGGGCACGGTGGTGTTCGCCCAGTTCCGCTTCCGCCCGGCGCCGGCGCCACTGCTGTCGGCGGGCCTGTGCACACCCTACCCGGGCGAAGAGGTCAGCGGCGATGCCTGGGCGGTCAGGGACAACCGCGTGCTGGTGTGCGACGGCCTCGGCCACGGCCACGCCGCCTACGCGGCCAGCGGCAAGGCGCGCCAGCTGTTTCTCCAGCACGACCCGGCGCTGCCGCTGGAAAACCTGCTCGAACGCCTGCACCGGGCACTGGCCTCGACCCGCGGCGGCGCCGTGGCCCTGGCCGAGATACTGCCGGAGCAGGCCCAGGTGCGCTTCTGCGGCATGGGCAACATCGCCGGTGTGCTGCACGACGGCCGCAGCCGCAGCATGGTCTCCGGCAACGGCACGGTGGGCTACCGGATCGGCCGCATCCAGAGCTTCAGCTATCCCTGGTCGCCGGACACGCTGATGATGCTGGCGTCCGACGGCATCAATACCCGCCACGACCTGTCCGCCTACCCCGGCCTGGCCAGGCGGCATCCGGCGGTGATCGCCGCGGTGATCCACCGCGACTTCAGGCGCCATAACGACGACGCGACGGTGGTGGTGATGAAGCATGCATGACACACGGCGTATCGCCACCCTGCACATCCGCGAGGAAACCGACGTGGTCGCCTGCCGGCAGAGCGCCAAGCGCATCGCCGGCTGGCTCGAACTGCCCCAGCTGGAACAGATCCGCTTCGCCACCGCCGTGTCGGAACTGGCGCGCAACGTGTTCCAGTACGCGGGCCAGGGCACCTTCCATTTCGACCTGGCGGAAAACGCCGCCGGCCAGCTCGCCGGCCTCTGCTTCGAGGCCGTGGACCAGGGCCCGGGCATCGCCGCGATAGAGCGTATCCTCGACGGCAGCTATGTCTCGCCCACCGGCATGGGCATCGGCCTGCGCGGCGCCCAGCGGCTGATGGACGACTTCGACATCGAGACCTCGACCAGGGGCACCCGCATCCGCGCGCGCAAGCTGATCCACCCGCCCCGCCCCTTCCCCACGCCGTCGCGGATCGGCGCGATCCGCGACCAGTTGCAGGATGAAGGCGCGGCCGACCCCTACATCGAGCTACAGGTACGCGGCACCGAACTGATGCTGACCGCCGCCGAGCTGCAGACCAAGCAGCAGGAGCTGGAAGCTACCAACCAGGAGCTGGAGAACACCAACAAGGGCGTGGTGGCGCTCTATTCCGAGCTGGAGAAGGCCACCGAGGAAGTGCGCGAGGCGAGCGAATCGAAGAGCCGCTTCTTCGCCAACATGACCCACGAGATCCGCACGCCGATCAACATCGTCGAGAACATCAGCAAGCTGCTGCTCAAGGGTATCGACGGCCCGCTCAATCCCGAGCAGTACAAGCAGGTGTCGTTCATCAGCGACGCGGCCTCCGAGCTGTCCGACCTGGTCAACGAGCTGCTCGACATCTCCGAGGCCGAGTCCGGGCGCATCGAGATCACGCCGGTACGCTTCACCCTCGGTGATTTCGTCGAGCAGCTGCGCCAGTTCGTCGGTGCGCTGTCCCAGCGCTTCCCGGCGCTGGACTGGGAAGTGGCCGGCGCGCCGCATGACGTGGAGCTGGAGACCGACCGTCACCGGCTGTTCCAGATCATGCGCAACCTGATCGGCAATGCCTTCAAGTACACCCCGTCCGGCCGGGTCTGCGTGCGCGCCTACCTGCCGGACGAGGACAGCGTCGAGTTCCTGGTGGAAGACACCG
This sequence comes from Pseudomonas sp. GD03875, assembly GCF_029840585.1. Lineage (NCBI taxonomy): Bacteria > Pseudomonadati > Pseudomonadota > Gammaproteobacteria > Pseudomonadales > Pseudomonadaceae > Pseudomonas > Pseudomonas sp. GD03875. The sequence continues at coordinate 24,246 of NZ_JAOCCV010000046.1, forward strand.
GCATCGGCATCGCCCCGGAGAACCACGCCCGGGTGTTCGAGGAATTCCTCCGTGTGCGCAACCCGAGTCGCACCCAGATCCAGGGCACCGGCCTCGGTCTGCCCCTGGCGCGGCGCCTGGCCGCGCTGCTGCATGGCGAGATCAGCCTGAACAGCGAGCTGGGCCAGGGCAGCCGCTTCCTGCTGCGGGTCGACCGCCGCCACGGCAGCGTCGACGGCGAACCGGCCACGCTCGACCTCGAGGGCATCAACATCCTGCTGATCGACGACAGCGAAGCCGACCGCTACCTGCTCTCGCGCCTGCTGCAGCCCTACCACCCGGTGATCATCGAGGCCGTCACGGCGGCGTCGAGCATCGACAAGCTGCACGCCATCCGCCCGGACATCATCTTCCTCGACCTCGACCTGCCGGACATCGCCGGCGAGGACCTGCTGGAGAGCATGGACTGGAGCATGCACGCGCGGGTGCTGGTCAATACCGCCAAGGCGCTCGACGACACCATGCTGGAGCGCCTCGGCCGCCAGTGCCGGGCTATCCTGCACAAGTCCCGTCCCGATTACCCGGAGCAGGTCCTGCACCATGTGCGGCGCCTGGCGGAGGAGCAACGCGATGCGTACTAGACGAGTCCTCATCGTCGACGACATGGAAGCCAACCGCTACGTGCTGCGCAAGATCCTCGCCAGCGAGTCGAACTTCCAGATCCTCGAGGCCGGCACCGGCGCCGCGGGCCTGGCGCTGATGGTCGAGGGTGTCGACCTGGTGATCCTCGACATCAACCTGCCGGACATGACCGGCTTCGAGCTGATCCAGCGGGCCGAACAGGCCCTCGGCCCGGCACGCCTGCCGGCGATCATCAACATCTCTGCCACCTTCATCAGCGGCAAGGACAAGGCCACCGGCCTCAACACCGGCGCCCGTGCCTACCTGACCCACCCGATCAACCCGGAAGAGGTCATGGCCACCATCACCAGCCTGCTCAAGAGCAACACCCGGCTGGAGCGGGTCGAGCGCCAGCGCAACTGGGCCGAGGCGCGCAACGAGCAGTTGGGCAAGGAAAAGATCATGCTCGAGCGCTTCATGCGCTCGTTCAGCCACGACCTGCGCTCGCCGCTGGCCGCGGCGGTGATGGCCACCGGCCTGATGCAGCGCAACCCGGCGCGGCGCACCGAGCAGCTGCTGGACGTGCTGCAGGAGAACCTCAAGCGCATCGACGAGATGGTGGCCAACTTGCTGGACATCTCCCACGTCAGCGTCGGCGGCGGCATCAAGCTCAGCGGCGAGCCGCTGGAGCTGCCCGCCCTGCTGCGCGATGCCACGGCCAACCTGGCGCTGCAGGTGGAGAACCCGCTGCAGCTGCGCATCGACGAGGACTCGGGCACGGTGGAGTGGGACCGGGCGGCCTTCCTGCGGATTCTCGACAACCTGGTGGGCAACGCCGCCAAGCACGGCGTCGAGGGCGAACCGATCCACATCGAGCAGCGCCGCGAGGGCGACTGGGTGCGGCTGGTGGTCAGCAACCGGGGAGCGTTCCCCGAGGAAGTGCTGAGCAACCTCGCCACGCCCTACTTCATCTCCAGCCGCAGCGACACCAAGGGCTGGGGCCTGGGCCTGCCGATCGTCAAGGCGCTCATCGAAAGCTTCGGCGGCCAGGTGCGCTTCGGCAATGCCGACGGCATGGCCCAGGTCGAGCTGCAGTTGCCGGTGTCGATCAGGTAGTAGCCCCGGCGCGGCATCGAACGACGGTGCGCACGGCGCACCCTACAGGACGGCGTAGGGTGCGCCATGCGCACCGCAACCATCATCGAAAGAATGCCGCTCAGCGCGGCATCGCGCCCCAGATGTCACGGGCGTACTCGCGGATGGTGCGGTCCGACGAGAACCAGCCCATGCGCGCGGTATTGAGCACCGCCGCCCGCCACCAGCGCGCCGGCGAGCGCCACAGTTCGTCGACCCGGCGCTGGGCCAGCCAGTAGTCGTCGAAGTCCGGGCAGACCATGAAGCGGTCGTCATAGACCAGCGCGTCCACCAGCCCTACGTAGCGGGCCGGGTCGTCGGGCGAGAAGACGCCGGCGCGGATTGCCTCCAGGGCCGCTTCCAGGCGTGGCGACGAGGCGATCACCGAGGCCATGTTCAGTTCGCCAGCGCGCTTGCGCTCCTCGACCTGCTGGGCGGTCATGCCGAAGATGAACATATTCTCGCCGCCGACCCGCTCGCGCATCTCCACGTTGGCGCCATCCAGGGTGCCGATGGTCAGGGCGCCATTGAGGCCGAACTTCATGTTGCTGGTGCCCGAGGCCTCCAGCCCGGCGGTGGAGATCTGCTCCGACAGGTCGGCCGCCGGAATGATGGTCTCGGCCAGGCTGACGTTGTAGTTGGGGATGAACACCACCTTGAGCCGGCCGCGCACCGTCGGGTCGTCGTTGACCACCCGGCTGATGTCGTTGGCCAGCTTGATGATCAGCTTGGCCTGGTGGTAGCTGGCCGCGGCCTTGCCGGCGAAGATCTTCACCCGCGGCGTCCATTCGGTAGCCGGGTCGTTGCGGATGGCCTGGTACAGGGCCACCGTGTGCAGCAGGTTGAGCAGCTGGCGCTTGTATTCGTGGATGCGCTTGACCTGCACGTCGAACAGCGCGCTGGTGTCGAGCACCACGCCCAGGCGTTCCTGCACCAGGGCGGCCAGCGCCGCCTTGTTGTGCTGGCGCAGTTCGGCGAAGCGCCGGTGCATGGCCTTCTTGTCCGCGTGGGCCTCCAGTTCCTGCAGCACCTGTTCGGGCGAATCGAGCACCTCGGCGCCCAGGGTCTCCACCAGCAGGCCGGTCAGACCCGGGTTCACCTGGAACAGCCAGCGGCGGAAGGTCACGCCGTTGGTCTTGTTGTTGATCCGCGTCGGGTACAGGCCGTGCAGGTCGCGGAACACTGTCTTGCGCATCAGTTCGGTGTGCAGCGCGGAGACACCGTTGACGCTGTGCGCGCCGAGGAACGCCAGGTTGCCCATGCGCACCCGGCGGCCATGGTCCTCCTCGATCAGCGAGACCGAGCGCAGCAGGGCGAAGTCGTGGATGTCCTGGGCCCGCAGCGAGTCGATGTGGTAGGCGTTGATCAGGTAGATGATCTGCATGTGCCGCGGCAGCAGGCGCTCCATCAGCGACACCGGCCAGGATTCCAGGGCCTCCGGCAACAAGGTGTGGTTGGTGTAGGACAGGGTCGCCACCGTGGCCTGCCAGGCGTCGTACCAGGGCAGCTGGTGCACGTCGACCAGCAGGCGCATCAGCTCGGCCACGGCGATGGCCGGGTGGGTGTCATTGAGCTGGATCGCCGCGTGCCGCGGCAGGCTGGCGACGTCGCCCTGCTCGCGCAGGTGGCGCTGCAGCAGGTCCTGCAGCGAGGCGGAGACGAAGAAGTATTCCTGGCGCAGGCGCAGCTCCTGGCCGGCCTCGGTGCTGTCCGCCGGATAGAGCACGCGGGAGATACTCTCGGCGCGCACCACGTCCTCGACGGCGCCGAGATGGTCGCCGGCATTGAAGCGCTCCAGGTGCAGGTCTTCCTCGGCACGGGAACGCCACAGGCGCAGGCTGTTCACCGCCGAGCGGCGCCAGCCGACCACCGGGGTGTCGTAGGCGATGGCACGGATGGTCTCCATCGGCTGCCAGACCTGTCGCGGCACGTCGCCGTCGTCGACCTGGCTCAGCACGCTGCCACCGAAGCCGACGCTGTAGGCGATCTCCGGGCGCTCGAATTCCCAGGGGTTGCCGAAGTCCAGCCAGCTCTCGGTCTGCTCCAGCTGGAAGCCGTCGGCGATCACCTGGCGGAACAGGCCGTGCTCGTAGCGGATGCCGTAGCCGTGGGCGGCCAGGCCGAGGGTCGCCATGCTCTCCATGAAGCACGCCGCCAGGCGGCCGAGGCCACCGTTGCCGAGCGCCGCGTCGGGCTCGACCTGGCGAATGCGCTCCAGGTCCACACCCAGCTCGGCCAGGGCCTCGCGGGCGGTTTCCAGCAGGCCCAGGTTGCTCAGGTTGTCGATCAGCAGGCGGCCGATCAGAAATTCCAGGGAGAGGTAGTAGACGCGCTTCTGGGCACGCCGGTCGAGTTCGACCGAGGCCTCTTCCCAGCGGTCGATGACGTGGTCGCGCGCGGCCAGCGCCACCGCCTCGAACCAATCATGGTCGTAGGCGTTGCTCGGGTCCTTGCCTACCGCGTACTTGAGCTTGGCCAGGATGCTCTGCCGGAAGCCGGCGACATCCGCCTCCGCCGCGCGCTCTTGCTCGGCCATCGCCACCTCCTCAGGCACTGCGGCGCAGCGATTCCCGGGCCACTTCCGCCACTTGCGTCAGGATCGGCACCGGCTGCAGCGGGCGGGCCACGCCTTCTCGCAGGCTGTCCAGCAGGTCGTGGCCGAGCAGGGTCAGGTTGCGGCCGATCAGGCACGGCTCGCCGTCCCACGGCTCGTCCAGTTCGCACTCCACCAGGCCGGCCTGATCGAGCAGGTGCAGGTGGTACTTGACCGACGCCAGGTCATGGCCGGCGAAGGCCTCCGGGATGTAGTAGCGACCCTGCTCGCGGCTCTCGATTTCCAGCATCAATGCCTTGATCAGCTCCCAATCTCGTTTCATTACAACGTCCCTCCTGCGGGCTACGAGCGTGTAGTGGCTCCAACTCAGATACAGGCCGCGCCCGGCCGCGCTTAGTTCCCCTTTTCTCACTCGGGTATCGGCTCGGGTATCGGGCGGGGAGAAAGTCTGAACTTCCGCCTCCGCGGCCGGTTCGGAAACCATAGGTTCCGAAAAACGCACTGGAGGCCGTTCATGATCGCCAGGATCGCTGTCTTGCTGGTCGGCAGCCTGTTCGGCTCGCTGGCCATGGCCGAGGGTTGCCACGTTCTCACCCGCTCCGCCAGCCCTGGGGTGGAGGCGGTGGAGACCGAGAGCTGCTACGAGTTCAAGGGCATGCCCGACGGCTCGATCAACTGGTCGTGCAGCAACGAGAGCCAGGAAACCCTGGGCACCCAGAAAGAGAAGGTGGCTCGCTGCGAGGCCGACTACGACGCCAGCTGCACTGCCGCCATGACTCAGGAGACCCTGGCCAACCATAAATCGTCCAGCGCCAACCCGCCGGCCAACGAGCCGAACGTGCCGGACGCAGCCCAGGTGGTGACCTACTTCTACGGCCTGGAGGATCGCACCCAGGCCCGCAGCGACTGCGAACGGGGCGGCGGCAAATGGCAGGACCGCTGAAGCCCAGGGAGGGCGTGGTACTGCTGCCCGGCGACTGCGGCGTGAGCCGGCACGAGCTGGCGGTGCACCACATCCTCGGACGCAAGATCGCCGCCCTGCTCGGCACCCGTTTCCTCGGTGAATTCGACCCGGCCCGCCACGGCCAGGGCCGTTTCTATTTCATCCCCGGCGAGGCGCTGACCGTCGCCGAGGCCCGCCAGCGCGACATCCACGGGCCGGAGGATTTCTTCGGCGGCATGGTGGAGCGGCCGTTCATGGCGACCAAGGCCATCACCCACCCGCTGCCCGAGCATGCGCGGCGGGTGCCGGAGGGCTGGTCCCAGGCGTTCTCCGAGGAAGTGGCCAACGCCATCCTTGGCGGCGTCACCGTGTTCGATCTGGCCGACGCCCAACTGGCCGGCGAGCGCCTGCTGGAGCGCGGCACGATCCGCCTCAAGCCGGTGCTGGCCAAGGCCGGCCGCGGCCAGCAGGTGATCCGCGACCGCCAGGCGCTGGCCGAGCACCTGGCCGCGCAGAACGCCGAGGAAGTCGCCGAGTGGGGCCTGGTGCTGGAAGAGAACCTGAACCAGGTGGTCACCTTCAGCGTCGGCCAGGTGCAGGTCGGCGACCAGCTCGCCAGCTACTACGGCAGCCAGCGGCTGACCCGCGACAACCTCGGCGAGGAGGTCTACGGCGGCTCCGACCTGACCGTGGTGCGTGGCGACTACGCCGAGCTGATGCGCCTGGACATGCCGGAGACGATCCGCCTGGCGGTGTCCCAGGCCCAGGTCTACGAGCGCGCCGCCTTCGCCGCCTTCGGCCTCAGCGCCTCGCGGCGCAACTACGACGTGGCCCAGGGCGTCGACGACCGGGGCGACCCGCGCTCCGGCGTGCTGGAGCAGTCCTGGCGCGTCGGCGGCGCCAGCGCGGCGGAAATCTTCGCCCTGGAAGCCTTCGCCGGCGACCCGCGGCTGGGCTGCGTGCGCGCCTCGACCTACGAGTGCTACGGCGAGAACCAGCCGCCCGACGACGCGCTGCCCCTGTACGAGGGCGACGAGCCGGAAATCGGTCGGATCAGCAAGTACGTCAAGGTGGAGCCCCATGCCGTCCCTTAGCGAACAAGTGGAGATCCGGGTGGACGACGATGTGATCGCGGGCACCATGGTCTCGCCGCAGACCAAGGTGCCCGGCGTGCTCTTCGTGCATGGCTGGGGCGGCAGCCAGCAGCGCGACCTGGCGCGGGCCAAGGGCATCGCCGGGCTGGGCTGCGTGTGCCTGACCTTCGACATGCGCGGCCACGAGCTGACCCAGTCACGCAAGCAGAGCGTGACCCGCGAGCAGAACCTGGCCGACCTGGTCGCCGCCTACGACCGCCTGGCCAGCCACCCGGCCACGGACACCGGGGCCATCGCCGTGATCGGCACCAGCTACGGCGGCTACCTGTCGGCGATCCTCAGCACCCTGCGGCCGGTGAAGTGGCTGGCGCTGCGGGTGCCGGCGCTGTACTGGGACGACGAGTGGGAATCACCCAAGCAGATGCTCGACCGCGAGAAGCTGGCCGAGTACCGCCGCACCTTCGTCCCGCCCCAGGGCAATCGCGCCCTGTCGGCCTGCTCCGAGTTCAAGGGGGACGTGCTGCTGGTGGAGTCCGAGCACGACGACTACGTTCCGCACACCACCCTGATGAGCTACCGCGCCGCCTTCGTCAAGGCGCACTCGCTGACCCACCGCATCGTCGACGGCGCCGACCACTCCCTGCGCAACGACAGCGACCAGCGCGCCTATACCTCGATCCTCACCAGCTGGATCAGCGAGATGGTCATTGGCGCCCGGGTGGGCGACTACCCGCATCATCTGGCTATCTATTCCTGAGCGGCGCGCCCTACACGATCTTCTCACCTCGACGCCGCGAGGCTGTACGCATGGTTTGGGAATATCGTCATTGCCGCGCAGGCGGCAATCCAGA
>NZ_JAOCCV010000047.1:0-26756 GCF_029840585.1 Pseudomonas sp. GD03875
AGCCGGTCCAGCTCGGCGGCCGCCTCGGCCAGTTGCTGTTCGTTGAACACCTTCACCCCGGCGCGGCGCAGCAGGGCGGCGGTGACGCCTTCGCCCTCGACCAGGCGGCCGCCGAAGCTGCCGTCGTAGTTGTGGGTGTTGCCGCAGGACGGGCTACGCGCCTTGAGCACGGCTACGCGCAGGCCGTGTCGCCGGACCAGCGCCAGGGCGGCCTCGGCACCGGCCACGAAGGCGGCAGTGACATCGTCGCCGGCGTCGGTCAGCACCGGCAGCGTGCCGTCCAGCACGCCGCCGCCCTGGCCGCCGGGAATCTCCGCCGGCGGGCGTGGGGTCGGCAGGCCGCCGGCCACCTCCGGACACAGCGGCACGACGCGGCCTTCCTCCTGCCAGCGCTGCAGCAGGCCGTAGGGCCCGTGGGCGCCGCCGTCGTAGCGCACCTTGTGGCCGAGCAGGCAACGGCTGACCAGCAGCTTCTCCATCACTCCTCCTGTAGGGCGGGTGCAACCCGCGTCGCCGACCCTGGGTTCAGCGGCGCCGGAACCAGCCGGTGATCGACAGGCGTTCGCGGCTGGCCGGTAGCACCTCGTGGGGCAGTTCGGCGGACATGAACAGCACCAGCGTGCCGGCGGCCGGTAGCACGTCCAGCTCGGCCTCGTCCGGCAGGTACAGGCGCAGGGCACCGCCGTGCTCGGCCTGCCAATCTTCGTTGAGGTAGTACACGGCGCTGACGGTGCGCCGGTCATCGTCGCGGAAGCGGTCCAGGTGCTTCTGGTAGAAGGCGCCGGGCGGGTAGCAGGCGAAGTGGCACTCGAAGTCTTCCAGGCCGAGGAAGAAGGCCTGGTTGAGCGCTTGGCGCAGTTCGTCCAGCGCCTGCAGGTAGCGGTCGCCGGGGGCGCTCTGGCCGTGTTCCAGCCACTGGATGCTGTCGCCGCGGATGCCCTCGCGCACCGCCAGGCCCTGGCCGCGGCCGACGCCCGCCGGCGTCAGCGCGCCTTCGCGGGCCCGCTTGCGGCACTCGGCGGCCAGTTCGTGGGTCAGAGTCTCCGGCAGGACATGGATCTGCCGCGACCAGCCTTGGCCGGCGAGGTCATCGATGATTTGCGGCAGGAGCCGCTGCAGGGGGGTATCGGTCATGCGCCGATTCTACCAGCGCCGCCTGCGGCCCCCTACAATAGCCGCCGCCAGACAGGAGTTCTTCATGCGCGCCGTTTTCGCTCTGTTCATGCTGCTGTGCAGCTTCGCCGTTTCCGCCGACGACTACGCCAGGCTCTACCAGAGCGCCGGCTGGCCGGACCAGCGCGCCCACTTCGGCGACGCCCTCAAGGCCGCCCAGCAGCGCTACCAGGCCAGCCTGCCGCCGGCGGTGTTCCAGGCCCTGGTGCACAACAGCAACCGCCGCTTCGAGCCGACCGGGATGGACCAGCGCGCCCTGGCCACCCTGCGCACGGAGCTGGCGGACCCGCAGCCGGCGCTGCAGTTCTTTGAATCCGCGCTGGGTCGGCGCATCGTCGCCGCCGAGACCCTCGCCACGTCCCGCGAACAGCTGGCCGCCCACGCTAACGGCCTGCCGGCGGTGGAGGCCGACGCCACCCGCCGTCTGCTGATCCGCCACCTGGCCCGCGAGCTGCCGGCCACCGAGGCCGCCGCCGAGGTCAGCCTGGCCCTGGCCGGGGTCGCGGCCGACAGCCTGAGTTCGATGGTGCCGGGGCTGTTCGGCGGCGACCAGACGCAGATGCTGGTGCAGAGCCAGCGCGAGCGCCTGATGCAGCAGATCGAGGGCGATATCGACAATACCCTGCTGCACGTCTACCGCGACCTGTCCGACCCGGAACTGGACGAGTTCGTGGCCTTCGCCCAGTCCCCCGGCGGCAAGGCCTACTACCAGGCTGCCGTGGCCGCCCTGCGGGCCGGCCTGGCGGCGAACGGCCAGGGCGGCCAGCCGCAGGGCATCTGATGTAGCCCGGATGCGATCCGGGGCGGGAGTTGCCTGGGGCCCGGATCGCATCCGGGCTACGGCGTTCTAACGCAGTCGTTCGCCGAGGAAGTCGAAGTATTCGCGGCGGATGCCTTCGCTCTCGTTGACCAGATGATGGCGGGCGCCGGGGATGCGCAGGATTTCCGGCTGGTCGAACTTGGCCTGCAGCACCCGCAGGTTGTGCCGCCAGTCCACCGTCATGTCCGCCTCGCCCTGCACCACCAGCGGGCGCAACGGCCGGGGTGCGGCCCGTTCGATGCGCGGAATCCATCTGGCCAGGGCGCCGATCCAGGCGGTCGGCAGGTGGCGCGGCTGCAGCGGGTCGCGGTTGCGCAGGAAGTCGAGGAATTCGGCGTCGCCGGAGTTCTCCGAGAAGCGCCGGGGAATCTCGCTGCGGAACGGCCCGATCAGGTGGTAGCTGATCTTCGACAGACCCCAGGCCCGCGGCCGCACCAGCGGCGCCAGGAGGATGGTGGCGCCGGGCTCCGGGCGGGGTTCGCCGAGCAGCAGGAAGTCGATCAGGATGGCGCCGCCGGTGCTCTGCCCGCACAGGTGCCAGGGCTGCGGCAGGTCGAGGCCGGCGGCCTCGGCGAACAGGCACTGCAGGGTGCGCTGGTAGGCGGCGAAGTCGTCGATGCTGGCCCGCGCGCCGGCGGACAGGCCGTGGCCGGGCAGGTCGCAGGCCAGTACTGCGAGGTTCTGCCCCAACGCCCAGTCCACCACGTGGCGGTACAGGCCCATGTGGTCGTAGTAGCCGTGCAGCAGGATCAGGGTCGCCCGGGGCTCCGGCGGCAGCCACAGCTGCGCCACCAGGTCGAGGCCGTCGCACTGGAAGCGCCCCAGGCGGCTGCGCATGCCGGCGTGCTGCGGCAGGTCCAGGCCGTAGTAGCGCTGGTAGGCCAGCGCTTCGGCATCCATGGGCAGGGCCGCGGCCAAGGGTCGCAGGCCGGCGCGCAGGCGCGCGGGCTGGAAGGGCTCTGGCAGGGGCTGGGGCATGGCGGTCATGGCGTTTCGGCGAGCGATGGAGAGAGCGCCGATATTCAGCTGTCGGGCGCGGCGTGGCAAGCTAGACGCCCGTTTCCCCGTGCCCATGATCATGCCCGTCCGCCGCAAGACCCTTCTCGTCAGCCTGGTCGTCATCCTCTGGCTGGCCGCCATGGCGACCGCCCTGTGGTGGTTCCAGACGCGCTACATCCGCCCGTTCGAACCGCGCACCGAATTGTTCTCGGGCGCCGAGCTGCGCCTGCCGGCCGAGCTGGCCGGGCCGGGGGCAATCCGCCTGGTGCATTTCTGGGACCCGGGCTGCCCGTGCAACGTCGGCAACCAGCAGCACCTCGGCGAGCTGGTGCAGGCCTACGTGCCGCGCGGCGTGCAGTTCTACGCGGTACAGAAGGCCGGCAGCCACGGCCGCCTGCCGGGCAACCTGCAGGCGCTGCAGCCACTGGAGGCGCTGCCGGGCAGCGAGGGCCTGCCGGCCAGCCCGGCGGTGGCGATCTGGGATCGGGAGGGCCGCCTGGCCTACTTCGGCCCCTACAGCGAGGGCGCGCTGTGCACGTCCAGCAACAGTTTCATCGAGCCGATCCTGGAGGCGCTGGTGGCCGGCCGGCCGGTACGCGCCGACAGCAACCTGGCGGTGGGCTGCTTCTGCGACTGGCAGGATTGACCGGTCAGGTGTCGAAGCGCAGGTCCACTTCGCCTATGGCCCGGCCCCCGTCGCCGAAGCTGCGCTCCACCAGGCGCACACCGCCGTCGCCGGCCATCACCAGCGCGGTGCTGGCCCGGGTACCGTAGCCGGGGCCGACGATGAACACCGTGGCCAGCAGCATCTCCCAGTCCAGCCCGACGCCGGTGTCCGGCAGCAGGACCCGGGGCGGTTGCTGGCGGTCGCCGAGCAGGTCCAGCAGGCGCTCCGGTCGCGGGTCGTCCAGGGTCGCGGCGAGCGCCGCGGTGGCGCGCAGCACCTTGGGCCAGGGCGTGTCCAGCCCCGCGTTGGACAGCCCGTAGAGCCCGGGCAGCAGACGGCGGATCTCGCCTTCCTCGGAATTGAAGTAGTACAGCGCGTGACGGTCGCCGAGCAGCAGGTTGAAGCCGCTGTATTCGTCCACCCGGAGAGCCAGTTCGGCCAGGAACGCCGGTGCCGAGGCCGCGCCGCGCAGGTAGTCCAGCGGCAGCTCGCCGCGCGAACGGGCGCCGCGTGGCTGGCGCGGGTCGCGGATGTTGGTCAGGGCGGCGAAGCGACCCTTGCTCGTCATCCCCAGCCAGGTGCCGCCGGCCTGCAGGTCGCGCCCGGCGTACAGGCCGGGGATGTCGGCCCACTCGCCCAGCGGCGTGGCGGCGCGCTCGTAGAACTCGTCACGGTTGGCGGCCAGCACCAGCGGTAGCGGGTGGCCGGGGCGCCAGGCGAAGACGATCAGGCACATGGTAGGTGGTCCTGTGTAGGGTAGGACCGAGCCTACTGCATCCGTCGCGCCAAGTGGAGGCCGGGAGCGCCTTCCGTTACCATGCCGCTTCGATTTCGGGGGGCTCCATGGAATTCCTGCTCTATCTGGTGTTGGGCGCGGCGGCCGGGGTACTGGCCGGACTGTTCGGCGTGGGTGGCGGCATCATCATCGTCCCGGTGCTGGTCTTCAGCTTCACCGCCCAGGGCTTCGACCCCTCGGTGCTGACCCACCTGGCCGTGGGCACCTCGCTGGCCACCATCATCTTCACTTCGATCAACTCGGTGCTGGAGCACCAGCGCAAGGGCGCCGTGCTGTGGCCGGTGTTCGCCTGGATGAGCCTGGGCATCCTGCTCGGCGCCGCGCTCGGCTCGGTCACCGCGGCGGCCATCCAGGGCCCGATGCTGCAGAAGATCATCGGCGTGTTCGCCATCGTCATCGCCATCCAGATGGGCCTGGGGTTGAAGCCCAGGGCCAGCCGCGCGGTGCCGGGCAAGCCCGGGCTGACCTCGGCGGGCGCGGTGATCGGCTGGGCCTCGGCGATCTTCGGCATCGGCGGCGGCTCGCTGACCGTGCCCTTCCTGACCTGGCGCAGCGTGCCCATGCAGCAGGCGGTGGCGACTTCCTCGGCCTGCGGTCTGCCCATCGCCGTGGCCAGCGCCCTGAGCTTCATGGCGCTGGGCTGGAACGAGACCCACCTGCCGCCGTGGAGCCTGGGCTACGTGTACCTGCCGGCGGTGGCCGGCATCGCCATCACCAGCATGTTCTTCGCCCGCTTCGGCGCGCGCCTGGCGCACCGCCTGCCGGCGCTGGTGCTCAAACGTCTGTTCGCCCTGCTGTTGCTCTGCGTGGGCACGAGCTTCCTCATCTAAGGAGTCGCAATGCTGACCTACCCGCAGATCGACCCGGTGGCCATCGCCCTGGGTCCGCTGAAGATCCACTGGTACGGCCTGATGTACCTGGTCGGCATCGGCGGCGCCTGGTTCCTCGCCAGCCGCCGGCTGAAGGACTTCGACCCCGCCTGGACCAAGGAGAAGCTCTCCGACCTGGTGTTCTGGGTGGCGATGGGCGTGATCCTCGGCGGCCGCCTGGGCTATGCCCTGTTCTACGACCTGCCGGCCTACCTGGCCGACCCGCTGAAGATTCTCCGGGTGTGGGAGGGCGGCATGTCCTTCCATGGCGGCCTGATCGGCGTGATGCTGGCCACCTGGTGGTTCGGCCGGCGCAACGGCAAGAGCTTCTTCGAGCTGATGGATTTCATCGCCCCGCTGGTACCTATCGGCCTGGGCGCCGGGCGCATCGGCAACTTCATCAACGCCGAGCTGTGGGGCAAGGTCACCGACGTGCCCTGGGCCATGGTCTTCCCCAACGGCGGGCCGGACCCGCGCCACCCGTCGCAGCTGTACCAGTTCGCCCTGGAGGGCGTGGCGCTGTTCGCCATCCTCTGGGTCTACTCGCGCAAGCCGCGCCCGACCATGGCGGTGTCCGGCCTGTTCGCGATCTGCTATGGGGTGTTCCGCTTCATCGTCGAGTTCGTCCGCGTGCCGGACGCCCAGCTCGGCTACCTGGCCTTCGGCTGGCTGACCATGGGCCAGGTGCTGTGCGTGCCGATGATTCTCGCCGGCGCCGGGCTGATGGTCTGGGCCTACCGTCGCCAAGCCGCCCAATAACTGCTGCGCTCGGTCGGGCTGCGTTGGATGCGCGCTCAAAATGCTCATTTACTTGAGTAAACTGCGCTTTTTCGCCCGCATCCGCCTTGCCCGACCTTCGCTCGCGACGTTCTTGGGAATGCTTTTTTCACTGGAGCTGAGATGAAACAGTACCTCGACCTGATGCGCCGGGTGCGCGAGACCGGCACCTTCAAGAGCGACCGCACCGGCACCGGCACCTACTCGGTGTTCGGCCACCAGATGCGCTTCGACCTGGCCGACGGCTTCCCCCTGGTGACCACCAAGAAGTGCCACCTGAAATCCATCGTCCACGAGCTGCTGTGGTTCCTGCAGGGCGATACCAACATCCGCTATCTGAAGGAAAACGGCGTGCGCATCTGGGACGAGTGGGCTGACGAGAACGGCGACCTCGGCCCGGTGTACGGCTACCAGTGGCGCAGCTGGCCGGCGCCGGACGGCGAGTCGATCGACCAGATTTCCAAGCTGGTGGAGATGATCAGGAAGAACCCGGACTCGCGCCGGCTGATCGTCTCCGCCTGGAACCCGGCGCTGGTCGACGAGATGGCCCTGCCGCCGTGCCACGCCCTGTTCCAGTTCTACGTCGCCGACGGCAAGTTGAGCTGCCAGCTGTACCAGCGCTCGGCCGACATTTTCCTCGGCGTGCCCTTCAACATCGCCAGCTACGCCCTGCTGACCCTGATGATCGCCCAGGTCTGCGACCTGCAGCCGGGCGACTTCGTCTGGACCGGCGGCGACTGCCACCTGTACGCCAACCACCTGGAGCAGGCCGACCTGCAGCTCACCCGCGAGCCGCTGCCGCTGCCGACCATGAAGCTCAACCCCGAGGTGAAGGACCTGTTCGCCTTCCGCTTCGAGGACTTCGAGCTGCAGAACTACCAGGCCCACCCGCACATCGCCGCGCCGGTCGCCGTCTAGGGCGCCGGTACCCACCAGGCCAGGGGTTCGCCATGACGACCATGATCCTGTTCAACGTCCTTCTGGTGGCGGTGCTGGCCTGCCTGATCAAGCCGGGCCTGCTGGCCAGGTATACAGGCGGCGAGCCGTGGCCCCGCTGGATATTCCTGGTGGCGCTGGTCGTGCTGGTTTACGTCAGTCCTTACGGCAGGCCGCCACAGGAGGCCCAGCAAGCCCAGGCGGCCCCGCCTCCTGACACTGCGACCCCGTCGGTTGCGCCTGCCGCCGCGGCAACGCCCGTGGAGGCGGCCGCGGCCGCTCCATGAGCGTTCCATGATCCCCTGGCAGGATGGACCGAGGGCCGCATGATCAGCCGGCCAGCCCCGCCGCCAGGTGATCGATCAGCACCCGCAGCTTCGGCGGCAGGTGGCGGTTGGGCGGGTAGAGCACCCAGGCGGTGCCCTGGTAGGAGCCGGTGTAGCGCCAGTTCGCCAGCACCTGCGCCAGGCGCCCTTCGGTCAGCGCCGCGGCGGCGGTGAAGCTCGGCAGGCAGGCGATGCCCAGGTGGTTCAGCGCGCCGTTCAGGCGCACCTCGCTGTGGTTGCTGGCCAGCCGGCCCTGCACTGTCACCACGCATTGCTCGATACCATCGCTGAAATGCCAGCGGCGGTCGTCCGGGTGTTCGTCCAGATACAGGCACGCGTGACGCACCAGTTCCTGCGGGTGCTGCGGCGTACCGTGGCGTGCCAGGTAGTCGGGGCTGGCGCACAGCAGCTGGCGCACCTCGCACAGCGGCCGTCCGGCCAGGTGCGGCGGCGGCTGGTCGGTGATGCACACCACCAAGTCGAACGGCTCGGCGATCGGGTCCGGGCTGCGGTCGCTGAGGTCGAGGCTGACGTCCACCTCCGGGTAGCGGGCGAGGAAGTCCGCCAGCAGCGGCGCCACCAGGTACTTGCCGAACGCCTTGGGCACCGACAGACGCACCTGACCGCGCGGGTGGCTCATCAGCCGCTCGCCCACCGCCACGGCCGCCTGGGCCGCCGCGAGCATGTCCCGGCAGCGCTCGAACACCTCGGCGCCGGCCTCGGACAGGCGCAGCCGCCGGGTGGTGCGCTCAAGCAGGCGCAGGCCGAGGGTCGCCTCCAGCTGGGCGACCTGCCGGCTCAGGGCCGAGGCGCTGGTGTTCGACTGGCGGGCGGCGGCGGAGAAGCTGCCGCACTCCACCACTCGGACGAAGCCGGCCATCAGCGGCAGCAGATGATTCATGCTCATAAGGAACAGGTCTTGTACAGAATGACTGGATTATCACTCTGAGGGTGGCAATGGACAATCGCCGGGTCCGTTTCTCGAGTGCCCCGCCATGACCACCCTGACCGCCGCCAGCCGCCTCCGCCTGATCCACACCAGCGACCTGCTCCTGCTATTGGTGGCGCTGGTCTGGGGCACCAGCTACGGGGTCGCCAAGCAGGCCCTGGACTTCTACCCGGTGCTCGGCTTTCTCGCCGTGCGCTTCTGCATCACCTTCCTGCTGCTCGCCCCACAGCTGCGTGGCGCCGGCCGCGCCGCGCTGCGTCCTGGGCTGCCGTCCGGCCTGGTGATGCTGGCGATCTTCCTTTGCGAGACCTACGGCGTCGCCCACACCAGTGCCAGCAACGCGGCCTTCCTGATCAGCCTGTGCGTGGTGTTCACCCCCTTCGTCGAATGGGCGCTGCTCGGCCAGCGACCGGCTGCGCGCCTGTTGCCGGCGGTGGCGCTGTCGCTGCTCGGCACCTGGCTGCTCAGCGGCGGGGTGGACCTGGACTTCGGCCTGGGCGACGCGCTGATGCTGGCCGCCGCCCTGGTGCGGGCCTTCGGCGTGTGCCTGATCCGCCGCCTGACTGCCGACAGCCAGGTACCGCCGCTGGCCTTCACTGCGGTGCAGACGGGCGTGGTGGGGTTCGGCTGCCTGTTCATCGGCAGCCTGTTGCCCGGTGGCTTGCCGCCGCTGCCGAGCGCACCGGCGTTCTGGCTGGGCAGTCTGTACCTGGTGCTGTTCGCCACCCTGTTCGCCTTCTACGTGCAGAACTGGGCGCTCGGCCGCAGCAGCCCGACCCGGGTCAGCCTGCTGATGGGCAGCGAGCCGCTGTTCGGCGCGCTGTTCGCGGTGCTCTGGCTGAACGAGCAACTGAGCCTGCAGGCCTGGATCGGCGGTCTGCTGATCGTCGCGGCGACGATGTGGACCGGGCTGTCACGGCGCTGACAGTTCCCCGGCCAGGCGCGTTACCTGCTCGTCGCGCTCGGTCTGCTCCAGGCGTGCCCTGGGGTTGAGGGACGACCACTCGGGGTGGGCGCGGGCCTTCTTCAACGGCTCCGGCAGGGCCCCCTGGCGCCAGGCCGCGTCCTGCGGCGAGTCCAGGCGGATCGCCGTGGTCGCCGCGTGGCCGCGCGCGGCCAGGGCCGCCAGCAGCTGGCGCTGGCGCAGGGCGAGCAGGCGCAGCACGTTGTCGTCCACCGTCAGCTCGCGCTGGCCCTTGAGCTTGCCGAGCAGGCGGTCGCCGTAGTTGCGCGCGGTCTGCAGCCCGCCGCCGGCGAGCGCGCCGAGCAGCGCGGCGGCGCCCAGGGTGAGGCCGCCGACCAGCAGGTCGACGCCGGCGCCGGCCGCGGCCCCGGCGGCCATCCCGCCGCCGACGCGCAGGCCGAGCTGGCGCAGGGTCTCGGGGTTGAACAGGTCGTCGCCCCAGCGGCCTTCCTGCAACGGCAGCTCGTCGGCGCGGGCGTCGCCCTCGCGGAAAGCGTACAGCCGCAGCAGGGCCTCGACGCAGCGCTGCTCGCGCTGGCGCACGGCCTGGTGCAGGGCGGCGATCTCGCCCTGCTCGATCTGCGGCTGGGCGGCCACGCTGCGGCGGCAGGCGGCGCAGTCGATCAGCAGCTCGGCGATCAGCCGGGCGCCGGCCTGGCGGCGCACCTCGGCCTGCGCCTCGTGGTCGGCGATCAGCCGTTCCAGCCGCGGCCGCGCCGGCTCCACCAGCAGCGCCAGGCTCTCGTACAAGCGCCGTTCGCCGTCCAGCGGCGGCGCCACGCTGTCGAAGCGCACCAGGGCGTGCAGGCCGAGGCGGGCCAGCGACTCGCGCCACTCGGCCTCGCGCTGGCGTTCGCTGGCGCTGAAGTTCAGCACCGGCAGCAGCGGCTTGCCGCAGCCGGCCAGCACCGCCAGTTCGTCGCGGTACTTGGCCAGCACCGGCTCGCGGGCGTCGATCACGTACAGGCCGGCGTCGCTGGCCAGCAGCTGGCGCAGCACCTTGGCTTCCTGCTCGAAGCGCTGGCGCGCCTCGGCGGTGTCGAGGAAGCGGGCGGTGCGGGCCGGGCCGTCCAGGCGCTCGCCGGGGCGTTCGAGGCGCTCCAGGTAGTCGAGCAGGGCGATGGCGTCTTCCAGGCCGGGGGTGTCGTACAGCTCCAGCAGGGCCTCGCCGCTCACCGACAGGCGCGCGCCCTCGACGTGGCGGGTGGTGCTGGGCCGGTGCGAGACTTCGCCGAAGCCGACGTCGCGCAGCAGGGTGCGCAGCAGCGAGGTCTTGCCGACGTTGGTGTGGCCGACCACGGCCAGTTTCAGCGGCCTAGTCATGACCACTCTCCAGCCAGGTCAGGGGCGCGCCGTCGGAAAAGGGCAGGTCGAGGCGCCCCAGGGCCTCGTGCCAGTCGCCCAGGCGCTGGCTGTCCAGTGCCTCGCCGGGGGGCGGCGGCAGCAGCCAGATGCGCGTGGCGGCGGCCATGCGCGACAGCTCGCCGAGCAGCGCCAGGGTGCCGCGGTCCGGCGAGCGGCGCGGGTCCACGGCTACCGCCAGGCGCGCCGGCGGGAAGCGGGTCAGCTGGTCGAGCAGGCGCAGGCGCTGTTCTCGGCTGTCGAGCACGCCGGCGTCGGCCACGTCCTTGCCCAGGGCGGGCGGCCAGGGGCGGCTGTCGTCCAGTTCCACCGCCACCAGCAGGGCGCCGTCGCGGGCGTGCGGCGCATGGCCGGCGCTGGCCTCGGGCAGCGCCGCGGGGGCCGCGTCGACCACGCCGAGGCGCTCGGCCGGCGGCTGCAGGCGCTCGGCCAGCAGGCGGTAGGCGGGCAGCTGGAGGTCCAGCGCCAGGCGGGTGCTGCCGTGGTGCCAGCGCCACAGGCATAGCGCGAGGAACAGGGCGCGTGGCAGCAGGCCGAACACCAGCAGCACGCCGAGCAGCCAGCCGGCCCAGGCGTGGCGCGCCTGCTCGACGGCGAGGGCGGTTTCGCCGCTGGCGCGGATGGTGTCCACGTCCGGCAGCGGGAAGCCGAGCAGGGCCGGCAGGCCGCCGAGCAGGTGGGTGAGGGCGACGAAGGCGTCGCTGGAGAGCAGGGTGGTTTCCCAGACGAAGCCGTAGCGCCGAGTGCTGAGCAGGAGCAGCAGCATCAGCGCCGCGCAGCCCAGGGCCAGCAGCCACAGGCCATGGACCAGGGCGCCGAGCAGCCAGCGGTTGAGCCGGCGCCGGCGCAGCAGCAACACCAGCGCCGGGCCGAGCTGGGCGGCCGCGGCGTCGCGCGCCAGCTTCTCGCTGAGCCACAGCCAGAGGCGGCCGAGCGCGGCCTGGTGCTCGCCGGCCAGGAGCAGGCCGAGCAGCCAGCCGAGCAGGGTCAGGGCGTGCAGGCCGAGCAGGCTGCCCAGGGCCCAGAACACGTTGACCGGGCGGCTGCCGTCGCCGAGCGCGGCGAAGGCCAGGCCGGCGCCGCTGAGCAGGGCCAGCAGCGCCAGGGCCAGCAGCGCCAGGCGCGCGCCCTGCAGCCAGTGGCGCAGGGCGCGGGTCTGGCCGTCGCGGCCGGCGAGGAACAGGGCGCGGGCCTGGATGCGGGTGGCCAGGTCGTCCCCGGCCAGGCGTGCCTGGCGGTTGGCCTCGGCATCCTCCAGGGGGCCGGCGTGTTCCTCGCGCAGGCGCACGGCTTCGCACAGCCAGAGGCATTGCAGGTGGTTCGATCGGGCTTCGCTCACGCGCAGTTCCGTTGGCGGGTCGGGGTTTGCAGCATAACCCCTGTTCCGCGCGGGTGGTAAAGCCGGGTTGTGGCGAGGCCTGCCGAACACTAGTCTGGATCGAAAAACAACAAGAGCGCGCGCATGCAACTGCCCCCGCTGGACCGGGTCCATCAGGACTCCCCGTACCTGCGCCAACACCGCGACGGCTTCCGGCTGCTCAGCTTCGACGGCGAGATGGAGGCGGCCTTCAACCGCTACCACCTCAGCGTGTTCCTGGTGCGCATGCGCTGGGCGCTGCTCGCGGGTGTGGTGCTCATTGCGCTGTTCGCGGTGCTGGACGTGCTGAGCCTGCCGGCAGAGGTGCACAAGCGCACGGTGGCGGTACGTCTCGGGCTGATGTTGCCGATGCTGCTGATCGCCTGGTTCTCCACCTATGTGCGCCGGATGCGCCCGCACCTGCAGCTGATCGGTGCCGGCGCGGCCTTGGCCTGCGGGCTCGGCGTCGACGGCATCATCTGGATCGCCCGGGTCTGGGACTTTCCGCTGCCCTACGAGGGCATCATCCTGGTCACGGTGTTCTGCTATTTCCTCCTCGGCCTGCGCTTCGTCACCGCGGCGCTGTGCGGCTGGCTGACCTTCTTCGCCTACCTGGCGGTGGAGGTGACGAGCGGCCTGCCCGCCGAGCAGTTGCTCTACAACGCGGTGTTCCTCGGCAGCGCCAATCTGATCGGCTGCTTCGGCTGCTACTTCCTCGAATACGCCACCCGGCAGAACTTCCTCGCCCAGGGCCTGCTGCAGGACCTGGCGGAGAAGGACTATCTCACCGGCCTGCTCAACCGCCGGGCATTCAGCGAGCGCGCCGGGCGCAGCTGGCGCCAGGCGGTGCGCGAGGCGCAGCCGATTGCCGTGGCGATGGCGGATGTGGACTACTTCAAGCGCTACAACGACCACTACGGCCATGCGGCCGGCGACGAGGCCCTGCGGGCCGTGGGCCAGGTCGTCGGGCGCCATGCGCGGCGGCCGCTGGACTCCACCGCGCGCTACGGCGGGGAGGAGTTCGTCGGCCTGTGGTTCGGGCTGGACGAAGCCGACATCCTGGCGATCCTCGAGGAGATGCGCGCGGAGATCGAGGCGCTCGGCCTGGCCCATGCGCATTCCGACGTCGCGCCGGTGGTGACCATCAGCGTGGGCCTCGCCTGGCTGGTGCCCGAGCCGCACCAGAGCCTGGAGGACTGCCTGCGCCTCGCCGACGTGGCGCTGTACCTGGCCAAGGAGCAGGGGCGCAACCGGGTGGTGAGCAAGCGCTCGGGCAGCCGCGCGCCGTGATGCGCCACCGCGCTTCAATCCCGGCGGGCGAGCCGGTATCCTCGCGCCCATGAATACGACCCTGCCCCTCTGCCTGATCGCCGCCCTCGCCGAGAACCGCGTGATCGGCCGCGACAACCAGCTGCCCTGGCACCTGCCGGCGGACCTCAAGCACTTCAAGGCCAGGACCCTCGGCAAGCCGATCATCATGGGCCGCAAGACCTGGGACTCCCTCGGCCGGCCGCTGCCGGGCCGGCTCAACCTGGTGGTCAGCCGCCAGCCGGACCTGCGCCTGGAGGGCGCCGAGGTGTTCCCGTCGCTGGACGCCGCGCTGGCGCGGGCCGAGCAGTGGGCGCGCGAGCAGGGCGTGGACGAGCTGATGCTGATCGGCGGCGCCCAGCTCTACGAACAGGGCCTGGCGCAGGCCGAGCGGCTCTACCTGACCCGCGTGGCGCTGGCGCCGGAGGGCGACGCCTGGTTCCCAGCCTTCGACGAGGCCGCCTGGCAACGCAGCGAGTGCGACGAGCACGCCGCCGCCGAGGCCAGCCCGGCCTACCGCTTCGAGACCTGGCAGCGCCGCTAGGACTTTTCTTCACTGCATTGACCGAGGTCGCCCGCCATCCGGGCCGGCGCCCTATGCTTTCGTCTTTTCGCCCGACACCGATCATGACCGACCAGACCGATACACCCGCCCAGGCGGATACCATCGCCGCTATCTTCGTCCGCCACCCGCTTTGGGAGGACGCCCTGGCCCTGCTGTTCGGCACCGCCCTGGTGGCCCTCGGCATCGCCTTCTACAGCCACGCCGGACTGCTCACCGGCGGCACCGTGGGCATCGCCTTCCTCGCCAAGTACCTGGCCGGCTGGCCCTTCGGCCTGGTGTTCTGCCTGGTCAACCTGCCGTTCTACCTGCTCGGCATCTGGCGCCTGGGCTGGGGCTTCACCCTGCGCACCGGCTGCGCGGTGCTGCTGGTCTCGCTGCTGGCCGAACTGACCCCGGGCTGGGTCGCCTTCAGCCAGCTGAACGAACTCTACGCCGCGCTGTTCGGCGGCGCGGCCATGGGCCTGGGCCTGCTGATGCTGTTCCGCCACCGCGCCAGCCTGGGCGGGGTGAACATCCTCGCGCTGTTCCTCCAGGAGCGCTTCGGCCTGCGCGCCGGCGCGGTGCAGATGGGCATCGACGCCGTCATCGTGCTGGGCGCGATCTTCGTGGTGGCACCGGAAAAGGTCGCCCTGTCGGTGCTGGGCGCGGTGATGCTCAACCTGGTGCTGGCGCTCAACCACCGTTCGGACCGCTACGTGGGCGTGAGCTGAAGAAGCAATTGCGAATTAATTGCATTAGCTGGTAGGGTGCGCGGCTTTCCCCCTCGCAGGTAGTCGCCGCGTGTCGACCTGGAACGCCCAGCTCGCCCGATTGTTTCTGGAGCAGAAGAAGGCCCTGGAAGCCTTCGTGTCGCGGCGCACCGGCAATCGCCAGGTGGCGGCGGACCTGACCCAGGAAGCCTTCCTGCGCCTGGCGCGCCTGCCCGGCGGCGAGCGCATCGACAACCTGCGCGGCTTCCTCTTCACCGTCGCCGGCAATCTGGTGCTCGACCACCAGCGCCAGGCGGCGCGCCGCGGGCTGGTGGAAGGCGAGCTGCCGGAACACGAACCCACCTGCGCCGCCCCGGGCCTGCCCGAGCAACTGGCGGCCGAGCAGGAACAGGCGCTGCTGCGCGACGCCATCGCCGCCCTGCCGCAGCCGCGCCGGCGCATCTTCCTGCTGTACCACGTCGAAGGGCTGGCCTACCGCGAGATCGCCGAGCGCGAGGCGACCAGCACTCGCAGCGTGGAATATCATCTGCGCCAGGCCCTGATCGACTGCCGTGCCTTCGTCAAGGCGCGCCTGCACCCGAAACCGTTCCCGAGGACGCCCCAGCCATGACCGACGACGAGCTGTTCGCCCAGGCCAGCGCCTGGCACTTTCGTCTGCAGGCCGAGGATGCCGGTGAGCGCGACCGCCACGATTTCGCGGCGTGGCTGGCGCAGTCCGACGAGCATGCCCGGGCCTGGGAAGAGGCCCGGCAGCTGCTCGCCGCCCTGCAACCGGCGGCGCGGGCGGTGCATCGCGCGGCGCCCGCGCGCCGCCGTCGCGCCTTGCCCTGGGCCGCGGCCGCGACGCTGCTGCTCGCGATCGGCCTGGGTGCCACGCAGACCCCCTGGCTCGACCGCCTGCGTGCCGACCAGGCGACCGGAGTGGGCGAGGTCAGGACGCTGGCGCTGGAGGACGGCTCGCGCATCCAGCTCAACACCGACAGTGCCGTGCAGATCGAGCTGGGTGATCACGAGCGGCGCGTGCGTCTGCTGCGCGGCGAGGCCTGGTTCGAGGTCAGCCGGGATGCCGGCCGGCCGTTCTTCGTCGAATCCAGTGGCGGCTGGGTGAGGGTGGTCGGCACCCGTTTCAGCGTGACCCGGCGCGGTGACGAAACCCAGGTGCGGCTGCAGAGCGGGCGGGTCGAGGTCGCGGCTGGCGGCGCGCCGATTCAGCTGATGCCGGGACAGGGTGTGGCGTTTTCCGCCGGCGGGCTGCAGGCGGTGGCGGCGTTCGACCCGCAGCAGGCGTTCGCCTGGCGCCATCGCCAGCTGGTGTTCCGCCAGCAGCCGCTGGGCGAGGTGGTGGCCGAGCTCAATCGCTACTGGCCGGGGCGGCTGTTCGTGGTCGGCGCGGAACTCGAACGCAAACAGGTCTCCGGCGTGTTCGATATCGACCGGCCCGAGGCCGTGCTCCGCGCCATGCAACTGACCCTCGGGCTGCGTGCCGAGCATTACACCCGCTACCTGACGCTGTTGCACGCCGGTAGCTGACACGCTCGACCGCCCGTGCTCCCCTGGTCACCGACTCCAGATGATCGCTGCCGAGAAAAAATTTCAGGGTTTTCCCGGAGAGCGGCGTCCTTGATTACTGAGCGCAAATGACAAGCACTCTCAACGAGTGCGATAGCGCCAGTCACGCCTTTCGATCATTGGGGAGTCACCATGCACCACGTCACCGCCGGCTGTCGCGCCGGCCTGCCATCCCTGCTGGCCCTGGCCATCGCCCTGGGCATCGCGCCGGCCTCTCCGGCACTCGCTGCCGATGCCGCCCAGGCCCAGTCGGGCAGCTACCGTTTCGATATTCCTGCGCAGTCGCTGGACGGCGCGCTGGCCGCCTTCTCCGCGGTGACCCGCGTCCAGGTGCTGGCGCCCGCCGAGGTGAGCCAGGGACTGCGCTCGTCCGGGCTGTCCGGCAGCTATCCGCGGGACGAGGCGCTGGCGCGTCTGTTGGCCGGCACCGGCCTCACGGCGCGCTTCGTCGACGGGGACACGGTGACGCTGGAAAAGCACGATGAACAGGCGGGCGCGCTGACACTCGGCGCGACCGCCGTAACCGGCTCCCGGCTGGGGGCAATGACGGAGGGTACGGCCTCGTACACCACGGGCAGCACCAACGCCGCCACGGGGATGAGCCTCGCCCTGCGCGAGACACCACAGTCGGTCACGGTGGTCACGCGCCAGCGTCTGGACGACCAGGCACTGAATACCCTGGGGGCGGTGCTCGATCAGACGGTCGGCATCACCCAGTCGAGCAACGTGAGTTACGGGGCGTATAACTACACCTATTCCCGCGGGTATC
Organism: Pseudomonas sp. GD03875; assembly: GCF_029840585.1. Classification (NCBI taxonomy): domain Bacteria; kingdom Pseudomonadati; phylum Pseudomonadota; class Gammaproteobacteria; order Pseudomonadales; family Pseudomonadaceae; genus Pseudomonas; species Pseudomonas sp. GD03875. The sequence continues at coordinate 16,917 of NZ_JAOCCV010000047.1, forward strand.
GGATAGCCAACTTCGCCATCGATGGCGTGCCGGGCACCGGGGCCGTGAGTGTGGGAGGAACGGGCGCGTGGAATGACATCAGCGCCGTGGAAACCGCACTCTACGACTCGGTCGCCGTGGTGCGCGGCGCCACTGGATTCTTGCAGGGGGCGGGCGATCCCAGCGGCAGCATCAGCCTGATGCGGAAACGACCGACCCATGACTTCCAGGCTTCGGTTGAAGCCGGCGTCGGCAGTTGGAACCGCTATCGGACCGTGGGCGATATCTCAGGCCCTCTGAGCCAGGGTGGAGCCGTGCGGGGTCGATTGGTCGCCGTCTACGATGAGGGTGAGTCGTGGAAGGACCGCTACGAGGGCGACAGGAATGTGGCCTATGGCGTGATCGAGGCCGACCTGACCGACAGCACATTGTTTCGCCTGACGCTGGATAACCAGAACATCGATTCAAGCGGCGATGCCCAGGGTGACTTTTTCCCGATCCTGATGACCGATGGCAGTCGCTCGCCTTTTTCAAGGTCCGACAGCGCGCTCACGGATTGGACGCGGTTCCGGAAGGAGAGCACCGGCATGTCCGCGCGCCTCGAGCACAGCTTCAACGAGAACTGGCAGGCGCTGCTGGATTACAGCCGGATGTGGGGCGAAAGCAAGAGCGTATTCGGCAATATCGCCATCGCATTGAATCCCGATGGCACCGGGCGCACGCATCTCAGGAACGTGTCCTATGACCAGGACTGGGAAGGCATCAACTTCAAGCTGAATGGCCACTACACCCTGCTTGGCAGAAGCCACGAACTGGTCGCGGGCATCACCCGGGACTCGACGCGATACGACTCGTCGTTCATCCGCGACATGTCCAAGCTGGGTTTCTGGCGGAACGAGGGTGGCCGGTATGTGCCCGAGCCCGACTGGTCGACTTACAAACCATCCCTCACGAACTACGAGCAGCGGCAGCAGGGGCTGTATCTGGCTACCCGCCTCAATCCGGTCGATCGTTTGTCCGTGATCGTCGGCGCTCGCCTGAGCGATTGGGAAACCCGTACGAAGAACAGCATGACCGGAGCGGTAACCGATGATCGCAAGGAGACAGGGGTACTGACCCCCTACACCGCGGTCACCTATGACCTGACCGATCACCTGACGGCCTATGCGAGCTATACGGAGATCTTCAACCCGCAGAGTTTCAGGGACGTGAACAACAGCATCCTCGACCCCGAGGAAGGAACCAACAAGGAACTGGGCCTGAAGGGCGAGTGGTTCGAGGGGCGCCTGAATGCCAGCGTGGCCGTATTCCAGTCCGGCAAGGACAACCTGGCCGTGCGTGACGGCGACAGGCTGACGCCCGAAGGCGAGTTCGCCTACACGGCCGCGGACGATACCGAAGGACGGGGCTGGGAACTGGAAGTCTCCGGTGAGCTGGCTCCCGGCTGGCAGATGCAGGGCGGTTATACCCGCATGGTGCTGGAAGACAGCGATGGCGACAGGCTGGCCACGCAATACCAGCCCAAGCACCAGATCAAGGTGTTTACCAGCTGGACGCCGGCATATATGGATCGCCTCACCCTGGGCGGCGGCGTGCGCTGGCAGAGCGAGATCTACGATGACTCGACCCCCGCGTACCGCGAGGTCTATACCCAGGACAGTTATGCGGTGGTGGACCTGATGTCGCGTTATCGATTCAGCGACGATTTGAGCCTGACGGTGAACCTGAACAACGTGTTCGACAAAGGCTACCGGCATAGCTTGCCGGCCTACCATGACTACGGCCCGCCACGTAACTTCTACGCGACCCTGAAATACCAGTTCTGATGAGTTCCGCGCAGCGCGCAAGCTAGGCCAGGGCGAGTTCGACCAGTTCGGCGTCGGGCTTGCCGTCGCGCACGTGCAGCAGTGCCAGCGTGATCGGCAGTTTGAAGCGCCGTGGCCCGGCGCTGCCGGGGTTGATCCACAGGCGGCCGTCGCGGGTCTCGATCAGCGGCTTGTGCGAGTGGCCGATCACCACGACGCGGATGGACTCCGGCAGGCGGGGCGGCACCTGGTCCGCCTGGTGCACCAGGTGGATGCCGACGCCGCCCAGTTCCAGCTCGACCCGCTCCGGCAGCTCGGCCGCCCAGGCCAGCCCTTCGTCGTTGTTGCCGCGCACCGCCGTCAGCGGGGCGATCTGGCGCAGCGCGTCGAGTATCCCGGGTTTGCCGATGTCGCCGGCATGCAGGATGTGATCGCAGCCGGCCAGGGCCGCCAGCGCCTCGGGGCGCAGCAGGCCGTGGGTGTCGCTGATCAGGCCGATCTTCATGCGGCTCTCCCGTAGGGCAGGTGAAACCCGCGAGTGGATGCGTGCGCGGGTTTCACCCACCCTACGAAGCATAAGCCCGGCGCGGGGCCGGGCTCATGGGGTGTTGCAGAGCCCCTTACTGGTCTAGCAGCGCCTTGTCGCGCACGGCGCCCTTGTCGGCGCTGGTGGCGAGCAGGGCGTAGGCCTTGAGCGCGGTGGTCACGCGGCGGGCGCGGGGCTGGGCCGGTTTCCAGCCCTTCTTGTCCTGCTCGGCGCGGCGCGCGGCCAGTTCTTCATCGCTCACCAGCAGGTTGATGCTGCGGTTGGGGATGTCGATCAGCACCTTGTCGCCGTCGCGCACCAGGCCGATGGCGCCGCCGGCGGCGGCTTCCGGCGAGGCGTGGCCGATGGACAGGCCGCTGGTGCCGCCGGAGAAGCGGCCGTCGGTGAGCAGGGCGCACTGCTTGCCCAGGCCCTTGGACTTCAGGTAGCTGGTCGGGTAGAGCATTTCCTGCATGCCCGGGCCACCCTTCGGGCCTTCGTAGCGGATGATCACGATGTCGCCGGCCTTCACTTCGTCGGCGAGGATGCCCTTCACCGCGGCGTCCTGGCTCTCGAAGATCTTCGCGTTGCCCTCGAACACGTGGATGGATTCGTCCACCCCGGCGGTCTTCACCACGCAGCCGTCCAGCGCGATGTTGCCGTACAGCACGGCCAGGCCGCCCTCCTGGGAGTAGGCGTGCTCGACCGAGCGGATGCAGCCGTTCTCGCGGTCGTCGTCCAGGCTGTCCCAGCGGGTGCTCTGGCTGAACGCGGTCTGGGTCGGAATGCCGGCCGGGCCGGCCTTGAAGAAGGTGTGCACCGCCTCGTCGTCGGTCTGGGTGATGTCCCAGCGGGCGATGGCCTCGTTCATGTTCGGGCTGTGCACGGTGTGCACGTCGGTGTGCAGCAGGCCGCCGCGGGCCAGCTCGCCGAGGATGGAGAAGATGCCGCCGGCGCGGTGCACGTCTTCCATGTGGTACTTCTGGATGTTCGGCGCCACCTTGCACAGCTGCGGCACCTTGCGCGACAGTCGGTCGATGTCGCGCAGGTCGAACGGCACCTCGCCTTCCTGGGCCGCGGCCAGCAGGTGGAGGATGGTGTTGGTCGAGCCGCCCATGGCGATGTCCAGGGTCATGGCGTTCTCGAACGCCTTGATGGTGGCGATGTTGCGCGGCAGCACCGAGACGTCGCCCTCGCCGTAGTAGCGCTGGCACAGCTCGACGGCCAGGCGCCCGGCGCGCAGGAACAACTGCTCGCGGTCGCTGTGGGTGGCCAGGGTCGAGCCGTTGCCCGGCAGCGACAGGCCCAGGGCCTCGGTCAGGCAGTTCATCGAGTTGGCGGTGAACATGCCGGAGCAGCTGCCGCAGGTCGGGCAGGCGCTGCGCTCGTACTCGGCGACCTTCTCGTCGGAGCAGGAGTCGTCGGCGGCGACCACCATGGCATCGACCAGGTCCAGGCCGTGGCTGGCCAGCTTGGTCTTGCCGGCTTCCATCGGCCCGCCGGAAACGAACACCACCGGGATGTTCAGGCGCAGGGCGGCCATCAGCATGCCGGGGGTGATCTTGTCGCAGTTGCTGATGCAGACGATGGCGTCGGCGCAGTGGGCGTTGACCATGTATTCCACGGAGTCGGCGATGATCTCGCGGCTCGGCAGGGAATAGAGCATGCCGTCGTGGCCCATGGCGATGCCGTCGTCCACGGCAATGGTGTTGAATTCCTTGGCCACGCCGCCGTGCTTCTCGATCTCGCGGGCGACCAGCTGGCCCAGGTCCTTCAGGTGCACGTGGCCGGGCACGAACTGGGTGAAGGAGTTGGCGATGGCGATGATCGGCTTCTTGAAGTCTTCGTCCTTCATCCCGGTGGCGCGCCACAGGGCGCGGGCCCCGGCCATGTTGCGGCCGTGGGTGGAGGTCTTCGAGCGGTAATCGGGCATGACACGGTTCCTGCGGCTAATCAGGTAAGCATTGGTATGTGATGAGCGGGTCGGCGGCAGATGACCGCGTCGGAAGGTGGACGTGGGGCGAGACGGGATCACCGTCCGCCCGGCCCGGGCTCATTAAGCCCGCCGGAGGATGCCTGGCGAGGAATGTGCCGATTCTACGCCCGCTGTCGCCGCCGAGCCAAGGCGATGGGGATCGCCGGTGTGACAGGGCGTCTTTGGGGCGCAGGGCTAAGCCCTTGGTGCGATGCCGTTCATCCGCTTTCGCCGTTCGGTCGATTGCGGGTATGACCGGCTGGTCATTTAGGGTTCTCCGTGGTGCGCAGCGGTCCATTGGCCGCGCGCCGGCGGTCGCCAGCGTGTGTGGTACAGCCCGAGTCCGGCGCGGTGGGGCGGTAGGGAAATGGCGACTCGTATCTCAGGGAACAAGAACGAGGAAACCCTTCGATGCAAGACTTCAAACTCGGCGGCCTGATTGCCGCACTCCTGGCCGTATCGGCCTCTGTCCAGGCCGCTCCGTTGCCGGACACGCCCGGAACGGCGTTTCCGTCGGTCTCCAGCTTCGACAACAACGGCCCCTATGCGACGACCAACCAGAGCGAGGGGCCGAGCTGCCGCATCTACCGGCCGGCTACCCTCGGCCAGAATGGCGTGCGTCATCCGATCGTCCTCTGGGGCAATGGCACGGGCGCGGGGCCGTCGACCTATGGTGCGCTGCTCGGCCATTGGGCCAGTCATGGCTTCGTGGTGGCGGCGGCGGAGACCTCCAATGCCGGCACCGGCCAGGAGATGCTCGCTTGCCTGGACTATCTGGTGCAGCAGAATGCCGCGGCCTACGGGACCTATTCCGGCAAGCTCAATCCGGGGCGCGTCGGTACTTCCGGGCATTCCCAGGGCGGCGGCGGTTCGATCATGGCTGGGCAGGATGACCGGGTGCGGGTGACGGCGCCGATCCAGCCCTACACGCTTGGCCTGGGCCACGACAATGCCTCGCAGCGCAACCAGAAGGGGCCGATGTTCCTGATGAGCGGTGGCGGCGACACCATCGCCTTCCCCTATCTCAACGCCCAGCCGGTCTACACCCGGGCCAATGTGCCGGTGTTCTGGGGCGAGCGGCGCATCGTCAGCCACTTCGAGCCGGTCGGCAATGGCGGCGCCTACCGCGGGCCGTCCACAGCGTGGTTCCGCTATCAACTGATGAATGACCAGAACGCCCGCAGCACCTTCCTGGGGACCCTCTGCAGCCTGTGTACCAGCACCCTGTGGACGGTTCAGCGCAAGGGCTTCTGAGGCCTTGGCCCCGCCCTTGCGGCGGGGCCATGCCAATCAGCTGTTGGGCAGCAGGCGCACCGTCAGGCTCTTGATGTAGCGGGTCTCGGGGATCGCCGGGTGCACCGGATGGTCCGGGCCCTGGCCGCCGCGTTCGAGCAGCTGGACGTTGCGGTCCAGGTGGCGGGCGCTGGAGAGCAGGATGTTCTGCAGGTCGTCCTCCGGCAGGTGCATGGAGCAGGAGGCGCTGACCAGGATGCCGTCCTTGTTGAGCAGGCGCATGGCCTGTTCGTTGAGGCGGCGGTAAGCGGCCTCGCCGTTCTTCAGGTCCTTCTTGCGCTTGATGAAGGCGGGCGGGTCGGCGACCACCACGTCGAAGCGCTCCTCGGCGGCCTTCAGCTCCTTCAGCGCCTCGAACACGTCGCCTTCCACGCAGGTGACCTTCTCGGCCACGCCGTTGAGGGTGGCGTTGCGCTCGACGCCGTCCAGCGCCAGGGCCGAGCCGTCCACGCAGAACACTTCGCTGGCGCCGAAGGCGGCGGCCTGCACGCCCCATCCACCGATGTAGCTGAACAGGTCGAGCACGCGCTTGCCCTGCACGTAGGGCGCCAGGCGTGCGCGGTTCATGCGGTGGTCGTAGAACCAGCCGGTCTTCTGCCCGCCCTGCACCGGGGCCTCGAACTTCACGCCGTTCTCTTCCAGCGCCACCCATTCCGGCACCACGCCGAAGGCGGTGTCGATGTAGCGCTCCAGGCCCTCGGCGTCGCGGGCGGCGGAGTCGTTCTTGAACAGGATGCCGCGTGGCTTGAGAACCTGCACCAGCGCCTCGATCACCGCGTCCTTCTGGCGCTCCATGGCGGCGGAGGCCAGCTGCACCACCAGGTGGTCGCCGAAGCGGTCCACCACCAGGCCCGGCAGCAGGTCGGAGTCGCCGTAGACCAGGCGGTAGTGCGGGGTGTCGAACAGGCGCTCGCGCAGGCTCAGCGCCACGTTCAGGCGATGCACCAGCAGCGACTTGTCCAGCACGTGCTTGACGTCGCGCGACAGCAGGCGGGCGCAGATCAGGTTGTTCGGGCTGAGCGCGACGATGCCCAGCGGCTTGCCGCCGGCGGCCTCCAGGATCGCCTGGTCGCCCGGCTGGAACTGGTTCAGCGGGGTGGCGGCCACGTCGATCTCGTTGCTGTAGACCCACAGGTGGCCGGCGCGCAGGCGGCGTTCGGCGTTGGCTTTGAGGCGCAGGGCGGGCAGGGTCATGGGGACGCTCCGGGAAAAAGAGCGCGATTATACCCTGCCCACCTCCACCGGAACCGCCCTCAGGCGGCCAGCAGCTCCAGCAGCGTGCGGTTGAACGCCGGCAGGTCGTCGGGCTTGCGGCTGCTGATCAGGTTGCCGTCGCGGATCACTTCCTTGTCCTGCCAGTCGCCGCCAGCGTTGCGGATGTCGTCCTTGAGCGACGGCCAGCTGGTGATGGTCTTGCCCTTGACCAGCCCGGCCGACACCAGCAGCCAGGCGCCGTGGCAGATCACCGCGATCGGCTTGCCAGACTTCTCGGCGGCCTGCACCAGGGTCAGCGCGCCGGTATCGGTGCGGATGGTGTCGGAGTTCATCACCCCGCCCGGCAGGACGATGGCGTCGTACGCCTCGACCTGGGCGGTGTCGAAGGTGCCGTCCACCGGGAAGCTGTCGCCCGGCTTGTCATGGTGCCAGCCGCGCACCTCGCCCGGCTTGGCGGACAGGATCTCGGCGCGGGCGCCGGCCTGTTCCAGGGCCTTCTTCGGTTCGGTCATCTCGACCTGCTCGAAGCCGTCGGTGACCAGCAGGGCGATGCGTTTGCCTTTCAGGGAATACGACATGTTCGGTCTCCTCGAGGTTATGGGTGCCGTTCAAGGTCCGACCGGGCGCCGGCGAAAAAGATCAGGCAAAAGCATGGCTGTGCCGGCCGGACCAAAGGGGTAAACTGCCGGCTCCGCCCGCCCTCGCATTGCGCCACGACCATGAGCAACGAACTCTCCGCCGAACAGATCCAGCAGGTGCTGCAGGGCATCAGCGTGCCGCCGCAGCCACAGATCATGGTCGACCTGCAGATGGAGCAGATCATGCCCAACCCGGACCTGAGGAGCATCGCCAAGCTCATCAGCCAGGACCCGGGCCTGTCCGGCGCGCTGCTGAAGATCGTCAACTCGCCGTACTTCGGCCTGGCCAACAAGGTCAGCTCGATCCAGCGGGCGGTGAACCTGCTCGGCAGCCGCTCGGTGATCAACATGATCAACGCGCTGTCGATCAAGGGCGAGATGAGCGACGAGACCATCGTCACCCTCAACCGCTTCTGGGACACCGCCCAGGACGTGGCCATGACCTGCCTGACCCTGGCCAAGCGGATCGGCTGCGAGGCGCCCGACGAGGCCTACACCCTCGGCCTGTTCCACAACTGCGGCATCCCGCTGATGCTCAAGCGCTTCCCCAACTACATGACGGTGCTGGAGGAGGCCTACTACAACGCCGGCGGCGAGCGCCGCGTGGTGGACACCGAGAACCGCCTGCTCAACACCAACCACGCGGTGGTCGGCTACTTCACCGCCAAGTCGTGGAACCTGCCGCGCCACCTGTGCGAGACCATCGCCAATCACCACAACGCCCTGGCCATCTTCAGCGACGACTCCAGCCGCGACGTGCAGCTGAAGAACCTGCTGGCGATCCTCAAGATGGCCGAGCACATCTGCGGCTGCTCCCGTGTGCTGGGCAATCAGGAGCAGGACCACGAGTGGGAAAGCATCCGCCGTCTGGTGCTGGACTACGTCGGGCTGTCCGAATACGACTTCGACACGCTCAAGGACACCATCCACGACCTCGGCGCCGGCTGAGCCGCTCTGCCGACCACCGCCTCTTTCACCTCGTATCCGATGCCATGCCTGAACTACCCGAAGTCGAGACCACACGCCGGGGCATCGCCCCCCATCTGGAAGGCCAGCGCGTCAGCCGTGTGCTGGTGCGCGAACGCCGCCTGCGCTGGCCGATCCCCGAAGACCTCGACGTGCGCCTGTCCGGCCAGCGCATCGAATGCGTGGAGCGGCGCGCGAAGTACCTGCTGATCAATGCCGAGGCCGGCACCCTGATCGGCCACCTGGGCATGTCCGGCAACCTGCGCCTGGTGCCGGTCGGGGCTCCGGTGGCCAAGCACGAGCACGTCGACATCGAACTGGAGTCCGGCCTGGCCCTGCGCTACACCGACCCGCGCCGCTTCGGCGCGCTGCTGTGGAGCGCCGACCCGCTGAACCACGAGCTGCTGGCCCGGCTGGGGCCGGAGCCGCTGACCGACGCCTTCGACGGCGACCGCCTGTTCCGGCTGTCGCGCGGCCGCTCGATGGCGGTCAAGCCGTTCATCATGGACAACGCGGTGGTTGTGGGTGTGGGCAACATCTACGCCACCGAGGCGCTGTTCGCCGCTGGCATCGACCCGCGCCGCGAGGCCGGGCGCATCTCCCGTGCCCGCTACGGGGCGCTGGCGCTGGAGATCAAGCGCATCCTCGCCCACGCCATCGAGCGCGGCGGCACCACCCTGCGCGACTTCGTCGGCGGCGACGGCCAGCCCGGCTACTTCCAGCAGGAGCTGTTCGCCTACGGTCGTGGCGGCGAATTCTGCAAGAGCTGCGGCTCCACCCTGCGCGAGCTGAAGCTGGGCCAGCGCGCCAGCGTGTACTGCCCGAAGTGCCAGCGCTGAGGATCGTGGCAGGCCGATGATCCGCTCGCGGCTTCCATCCGGGCTAGGGGCGGCGACCTGCGTGGGCTGCGTAATGGCCGGCGATTGACGGCGTTCACGCTGACATTTGCCCGAGCGCTGTTATAGTTAACCGCACTGCTCTGTCAAAACTAAACAAAATGAAGGACCGCGCCATGAATCTGTTTCGCACCACCGCCGCTGTCTTGGCTCTGACCACTGGCCTGCTGGCACTGCCGGCGCAGGCGGAAATGGTACCTCAGAACGCCAGTGGCGACCCGCTCTACACCGTCGAAGCACCCAAGGGCTACGCCATGGCCGGTGATCTGCTGATCGCCCGCCCGCTGCTGATCGCCGGCACCGTGATCGGCGCCGGGCTGTTCGTGATCAGCGCGCCCTTCACCCTGGCCGGCGGCAACTTCAAGGAATCCGCCAAGTCCCTGGTCGGCGAGCCGGCGATGGCCGCCTTCGTCCGCTGCCTGGGCTGCACCGAGAGCGGCTACAAGCGGGACTGATTCCCCCTCCCGCCAAAAAGCCTCCGGCACGAAAGTGCCGGGGGCTTTTTCATGGCTACGGATTCGTGTTCGTGCAGTGTGTGGGAGCGGCC
>NZ_JAOCCV010000048.1:0-26089 GCF_029840585.1 Pseudomonas sp. GD03875
AAGGAGCACCACCATGAAACCTCATGTTCCCCAGGCCCTGCTGGGCCTGTTCGCCGGCCTGATCCTGGCCGGCAACGCACTGGCCGAGGACGTCCAGGTCGCCGTCGCCGCCAACTTCACCGCGCCGCTGCAGGCCATCGCCGCCGACTTCGAGAAGGCCACCGGGCACAAGGTGGTCGCCGCCTACGGCGCCACCGGCCAGTTCTACGCACAGATCAAGAACGGCGCGCCCTTCGAGGTGTTCCTCGCCGCCGACGACACCACCCCGGCCAAGCTGGAGAGCGAAGGCGAAAGCGTGCCCGGCTCGCGCTTCACCTATGCCATCGGCGCTCTGACCCTGTGGTCGGCCCAGGAAGGCTACGTCGACGACCAGGGCGAAGTGCTCAAGAGCGACCGCTTCCGCCACCTGGCCATCGCCAATCCGAAGACAGCGCCCTATGGCCTGGCCGCCACCCAGGTGCTGGACAAGCTGGGCCTGCGCCAGGCCGTAACGCCGAAGCTGGTCGAGGGACAGAACATCACCCAGGCCCTGCAGTTCGTCTCCAGCGGCAACGCCGAACTGGGCTTCGTCGCCCTGTCCCAGGTGTACAAGGACGGCAAGATCACCAGCGGCTCGGCCTGGCTGGTGCCGGCCGAACTGCACGAGCCGATCCGCCAGGACGCGCTGATCCTCAACAAAGGCAAGGACAACCCGGCGGCCAAGGCCCTGGTGGACTACCTGAAGGGCGAACAGGCCGCCGCCGTGATCCGTTCCTACGGCTACCAGCTGTAGCCGGCGGCGAACGGGCCTTGTAGGGTTCGCCCAGGCCGTAGGGCGGGTGAAAACCGCGTGATCGACGACGCGGGCTGCACCCGCCCTGCCCACTGTCCAGACCAAGGGAATACCCCGCGATGCCCCTGACCAGCGCCGACTTCTCCGCGATCTGGCTGACCCTGCAGCTGGCGACGCTGACCACGGTGCTGCTGCTGTTGATCGGTACGCCCATCGCCTGGTGGCTGGCGCGCACCCGCTCGCGGCTGAAGGGCCCGGTCGCCGCCGTGGTCGCCCTGCCCCTGGTGCTGCCGCCGACGGTGATCGGCTTCTACCTGCTGGTGACCATGGGCCCGCACGGCTTCATCGGCCAGTTCACCCAGAGCCTGGGGCTCGGCATCCTGCCCTTCAGCTTCGCCGGCCTGGTGGTCGGCTCGATCTTCTATTCCATGCCCTTCGTCATCCAGCCGATCCAGAACGCCTTCGAGGCCATGGGCGAGCGCCCGATGGAGGTGGCCGCCACCCTGCGCGCGGGACCGTGGGACAGCTTCTTCAGCGTCGCCCTGCCGCTGGCCCGGCCCGGCTTCCTCACCGCCACCGTGCTCGGCTTCGCCCATACCGTCGGCGAGTTCGGCGTGGTGCTGATGATCGGCGGCAACATCCCGGACAAGACCCGCGTCGTCTCGGTGCAGATCTTCGATCACGTCGAGGCCATGGAGTACGCCCAGGCCCACTGGCTGGCCGCCGGCATGCTGCTGTTCTCCTTCCTGGTCCTGCTGACGCTGCACGTCAAGGGCCGCATCCGGCCGTTGGAGCGCTGACCGTGTCCGATCCTGGAAAAGGCATCCGCGCGCGCTTCCGCGTGCCCTACGGCAACTTCCTGCTGGACCTCGACCTGCAGCTGCCCGGGCGTGGCGTCACCGGCCTGCTCGGCCACTCCGGCTCCGGCAAGACCACCTTCCTGCGCTGCGTCGCCGGCCTGGAGCGGGCGCAGGAAGGCTTTCTCGAAGTCAACGGCGAACCCTGGCAGGACAGCGCGCGAGGCCACTTCCTGCCCACCCACCGGAGGGCGCTGGGCTACGTGTTCCAGGAGGCGAGCCTGTTCGAGCACCTGTCCGTGCGGCGCAACCTCGAATACGGGCTCAAGCGCATTCCCGCCCGGGAGCGCAAGGTGGCGCTCGACCAGGCCCTCGAACTGCTCGGCATCGGCCACCTGCTCGACCGCATGCCGGCCAGGCTCTCCGGCGGCGAGCGGCAGCGGGTCGGCATCGCCCGCGCCCTGCTGACCAGCCCCGGTCTGCTGCTGATGGACGAGCCGCTGGCGGCCCTGGACCTCAAGCGCAAGGCCGAGATACTGCCCTACCTCAAGCGCCTGCACGACGAGCTGGACATCCCGATCCTCTACGTCAGCCATTCGCCGGATGAAGTGGCGCGCCTGGCCGACCACCTGGTCGTGCTGGAGGAAGGCAAGGCCCTGGCCAGCGGGCCGATAGGCGACATGCTCGCCCGCCTCGACCTGCCCCAGGCCCACGAGGAAGACGCCGGCGTGGTGGTCGAGGGCGAGGTGCGCGGCTACGACGCGGGCTACCGCCTGCTCGACCTCGCCCTGGCGCCCGGCGGGCTGCCGCTGCGCATCACCCACCCGGCCGTGCCGTCCGGCAGTCTGCTGCGCATCCGCATCCAGGCCCGCGACGTCAGCCTGAACCTGGAGCGCCCCGCGCACAGCAGCATCCTCAACCTGCTGCCGGTGACCGTGCAGGACCAGCTGGACGCCGACAACGGCGCCCACGTGCTGGTGCGCCTGGACATGCAGGGCACCCCGCTGCTGGCCCGCATCACCCGCTACTCCCGCGACCAGCTCGGCCTGCACCCGGGCCAGCGCCTGTGGGCGCAGATCAAGTCGGTGGCGCTGCTGGCCTAGCATCCGAGCCACGACCGTAGGGCGGGTGAAACCCGCGATAAGCCAAGCTCCCCTCGCGGGTTTCACCCGCCCTACGGCATCGGTTCGGGGCAGAGATGCCGCCCTGCGCACCCTTTTGGCGCCCTCCGAGGCCATCGACCGGGGCCATGGGCCCGCGGACACGGGCTTCCCGCTCGCTCCGCAAAACTGGCACAGCCTCTGCATCGTCCCCAGCGACACCCGCTCAATACAGGCGGGTGGCCCGATCGATCAACGGCGATCGAGTGGCCGAGGCCACGGGCGCAGAACAGGCAAGGGCGCCTGAAACCGCGAGGTTTCAGGCGCCTTTTTTTGTCCCCGGGAAAATCGCTCCCAGCACGAGAGAGAACAGCATGTCCTACCTGATCCCCGCCGAGTTCGTCACCAAGATGGTCGACGCCGGTGAATCGAAGATCTTCATGTCCACCCGCGACACCCTGATCCGCGCCTTCATGGCCGGCGCCATCCTCGCCCTGGCCGCGGTGTTCGCCGTCAGCATCAGCGTGCAGACAGGCTCGCCGCTGCTCGGCGCCGTGCTGTTCCCGGTCGGCTTCGTGATGCTCTACCTGATGGGCTTCGACCTGCTCACCGGGGTCTTCGTCCTCACCCCGCTGGCCCTGCTGGACAAGCGCCCCGGTGTCACCGTCGGCGGCGTGCTGAAGAACTGGGGCCTGGTATTCACCGGCAACTTCGCCGGCGCCCTCACCGTGGCCTTCATGATGGCCTTCGTCTTCACCTACGGCTTCTCCACCGAGCCCGGGGTGATCGGCGAGAAGATCTCCCACATCGGCGAGGACCGCACCCTGGGCTACGCCGAGTACGGCCTGGCCGGCTGGCTGACCATCTTCCTGCGCGGCATGCTGTGCAACTGGATGGTGTCCATGGGCGTGGTCGGCGCGATGATCTCCACCACCGTCAGCGGCAAGACCATCGCCATGTGGATGCCGATCATGCTGTTCTTCTACATGGGCTTCGAGCACTCGGTGGTGAACATGTTCCTGTTCCCCTCGGCGATGATCATGGGCGGCGACTTCTCGGTGATGGACTACATGCTGTGGAACGAGATTCCCACCGCCCTGGGCAACCTGGTCGGCGGCCTGGCCTTCACCGGCCTGACCCTCTACGCCACCCACGTGAAGACCGCGCCCAAGCGCTCCTTCGTCTGAAACCCCTTCACGCCCCTGTAGGAGCGGCCTCGGCCGCGAGCCTTTCCTGTAACCGAAAGCCAGAAGCTCGCGGCCAAGGCCGCTCCTAGGATGGCGCACGGACCGAGAGCCCGCCCCGCTCATGACCCAACTTGCCGTCAGCCTCGGCCAGTACTCGGACAAGGGCCGCAAGGAGGTCAACCAGGACTTCCACGGCGCCTGCGTCCCGCCCGAGCCCCAGCTCTCCAGCAAGGGCATCGCCATCGCCCTGGCCGACGGCATCGGCAGCAGCGCCGTCAGCCACATCGCCAGCGAGGCGGCGGTGGCCAGCTTCCTCGAGGACTACTACTGCACCGCCGAGGCCTGGTCGGTGAAGAAGTCCGCGCAGCGCGTGCTGATGGCCGCCAACGCCTGGCTCTACGCCCAGACGCGGCAGAGCCAGTACCGCTACGACATGGACCGCGGCTACGTCTGCACCCTCAGCGCGCTGGTGCTCAAGGCCACCAGCGCGCACCTGTTCCATGCCGGCGACACGCGCATCCAGCGCCTGCGCGGCGACGAGCTGGAACGCCTGACCGAGGACCACCGCCTGTGGGTCTCGCGCGACACCAGCTACCTCAGCCGCGCCCTGGGCGTCGGCCCGCACCTGGAGCTGGACCACCGCAGCCTGGCCCTGGAGCCCGGCGACCTGTTCCTGCTGACCACCGACGGCATCCACGAACACCTGCCGCCGTCGGCCATGGTCGAGCTGATCCAGGCCCACGGCGCCGACCTTGACGGCGCCGCCCGCGCCATCGCCGAGGCCGCCTACCAGCGCGGCAGCGACGACAACCTCACCGTGCAGCTGGTGCGCATCGAGCAGCTGCCCCGCGCCGACGCCGGCGAGCTGCACCAGCTGCTCGGCGAACTGCCTCTACCGCCGCTGCTGCAACCGCGCATGGAATTCGACGGCTATCGCATCGTGCGCAGCCTGCACGCCAGCAGCCGCAGCCACGTCTACCTGGCGCTGGACGGCAACCGGCCGGTGGCGCTCAAGGTGCCGGCCACCGAGCTGCAGGACGACCGCGCCCATCTGGAGCGCCTGCTCACCGAGGAATGGATCGCCCGCCGCATCGACAGCGCCCACGTGCTCAAGGCCCCGCCGCAGACGCGCCGGCGCCGCTACCTCTACACCGTGAGCGAGTACGTCGAGGGCCAGACCCTGCGCCAGTGGATGATCGACAACCCCAGGCCGGGGCTGGAAAAGGTGCGCGATCTGGTCGAGCAGATCGCCCGCGGCCTGCAGGCCTTCCACCGCCTGGAGATGCTGCACCAGGACCTGCGCCCGGAGAACCTGCTGGTCGACGCCACCGGCACCCTGCGCCTGATCGACTTCGGCTCGGCCCAGGTCGCCGGCCTGGCCGAGCGCGCACACGGTCAGCCGGCGCAGGCGCTGCCGGGCACCCTGCAGTACATGGCGCCGGAATACTTCATCGGCGAGGCCGGCTCGCCGCGCGCGGACCTATTCTCTCTGGCGGTGATCGCCTACCAGTTGCTCAGCGGCCGCCTGCCCTACGGCGCCGAGGTCGCCAAGTGCCGCAACCGCGCCGAGCAGGGGCGGCTGGTCTACCAGTCGCTGCTGGACGCCGAGCGCAGCCTGCCGCCCTGGCTCGACGAGGTGCTGCACAAGGCCCTGCACCCGGACCCGAACCGGCGCCACGCCGAGCTGTCCGAATTCGTCCACGACCTGCGCCAGCCAAGCGCCGAGTACCTGAACCGGAGCCGCCCGCCACTGCTGGAGCGCAATCCGCTGCTGTTCTGGCGCGCCACCAGCCTGCTGCTCGCCGCGCTGCTGGTGTGGCAGACGCTCGGCTGAGGTCCCCGCGCCCATGGCCGGAGCGACGCTTGTTCCGGTTCGCCCCCACCCCTTACCATCCGGGCACCCTGCAACCGAGCCCGATCCATGCGCGAACGCACCATCGCCAGCCACTTCGTCCGTGCCGCCCTGCGCGGCGCCGAGCGCCAGGGGCGTGACTACGCTCCGTTGCTGCGCGAAGTCGGCATCCGCCCGGCGCTGCTAAGCGAACCGCGCGCGCGCCTCGCCCCGGAACAGTTCACCCGCCTGCTGCAGGGCTTGTGGGCGCTGCTCGACGACGAGTACATGGGCTTCGGCTCCATCCCCAGCAAGCGCGGCACCTTCGCCATGATGTGCCACGCCATCATCCACTGCCACAGCCTGGAAAAGGCGCTGGTGCGCGGCATGCTGTTCTACGGCCTGTTCCCCGATGCGCCGCGGGTACAGCTGCGGCGCGAGGGCGAATGGGTGCGCCTGACCCTGGACAGTTCGGCCATGTGGGACCCGGACCACTTCCTCACCGAGAGCCTGCTGGTGATCTGGCACCGCCTCGGCAGCTGGCTGATCGGCCAGCGCATCCGCCTGGAGGAAGCCAGCTTCGCCTATCCGGAGCCACCGCACGGCAGCGAATACGACCTGCTCTACCCCTGCCCGCGGCGCTTCGACGCCGACTGCACCAGCCTGCTGTTCCACGGCCGCTACCTGGCGATGCCGCTGCTGCAGGACGAGCGCACCCTCAAGCAGTTCCTCGACCACTCGCCGGCCGACCTGCTGGCCCGGCCGGACGGCGGCGACAGCCTGACCAGCCGCATCCGCCGCCTGCTCGGTCGCGACTGCCGCGACTGGCCGGACCTGGAAAGCGTCGCCACCCAGCTGCACATCAGCCCGCAGACCCTGCGCCGCCACCTGCGCGAGGAAGGCAGCAGCTTCCAGGAACTCAAGGACCACCTGCGCCGCGACCTGGCCATCTACCACCTGGGCCGCGACGAACTGTCCATCCAGGCCCTCGCCGAGCAGCTCGGCTTCTCCGAACCCTCGGCCTTTCATCGTGCCTTCAAGAAATGGACCGGCCTGACCCCCGGCGCCTACCGGGCCAACCAAGACAGTTAGCGCATGGCAGGTCAGTTGGTAGGGTGCGCCGCGCGCACCGCCATCAGCCCTTCGCCCTACTCCGGCGCGACCGGCTCGTCGGCCTGCAGCAGCGCGCTGCGGAACCACGCCGCGCAGAGCCAGCAACCCAGCAGCACCGGCACCACCAGCGGCAGGATCAGCACGCCGAACTGGTAGCCGAGCGCGATCAGGTCCGCCTGCATGCGCGACAGGGAAGTGCTCCCCATGTCCGCGGGCAGGCTGAGGAACACCGACTTCACCAGGTCCATGCCGGCGCCGAAGGCCGCGACCAGCAGCAACAGCAGGACGCACAGCCCCAGCAGGTTGCGGGAAATGTCGCAGCGGGAATCCGCGGCGAAGGCCAGCGCCAGGAACACCGGCATGCCGTAGGCGAAGATCATCGGCCGCGACTGGATCAGCAGTTCGGCGGTCTGCCCCGCCGGCACCTCAAGCCCCTTGTAGGAGCCGGCGCCGAGGACGACCACCGCCTGGATCGTCTCGCCCACGGACTCGACCTGGGTTATCCGCCCGCTGGTGAACAGGGGCAGCAGCAGGTCGAGCAGCCCCGCCACCAGCATCGCCAGCAGCGGACCACAGAAGTACCAGATGGCGAAGGTGACCGGCAGCCACAGCAGCAGGGGGAACAGGATGCCCTTGAACCCGGCCTGCGGCATCAGGCGGTACCGCCGAACACGGCCGCGGTGGCCTTGCCGCTCTTGAGCACGTAGCGCAGCCACAGCAGGAACACCACGAACACGTCCAGCATGATCAGCGCCTGCCAGATGTACAGGTGCGCCCAGTCGAACGCGGTCATGTTCCACTGGCCGATGTAGAACAGGCTGACGATGCGCAGGATGTTCACCGCGTGGATCGACAGCAGCCCGATCAGGATGCCCACCAGCCTGGCGCGCCAGGTGGCGGGAAACGCCAGCATGGCGGCCAGCAGGATGATCGAGGCCTCCACGCCATTGCAGCCGGCCTCGATCGACATGGCGAACCCGGACGGCACGTCGTACAGGTAGATGCCGCTGGCCACGGCGCCGGCGTCGAACGGCGTCAGCACGCCGATGCTGATCAGCACCAGCAGCTCGGTGAACGGCGTGACGAACCACTGTTGTACCGGAGGGGTAAGCTCCAGTACGAACAGGACGGCCTGAATGATGCAGAACAGCGTCAGGAACCGGGCCACGCCTCCTTACCTCCCCCTCAGGCGCGGCGACGCGCGCGCCAGGCCAGCAGGGACATCAGCATCGTCAGCATCAGCAGCGCACCTTGCGACAGGGTGGGCGCGCCGACCGACTTGTCGATGACCGGCGTTTCGTCGCGCGGGTCGTTGTTGCCCGGGTCGATATCGCCGGGCGCATCGATGTGCGCCTCGTTCGCCAGCGGGGTGGGACCGGAGTAGTTCTCGTCCAGCAGCGCGGTGATGGTGAACACCCTGCTCGCCCCGGTGGGCAGCGTGCCGACCTGGCAGGTCACCGTACCGCCGCTGTGGCTGCACGCGCCGGCCGGGGTCGAGCTCAGGTATTGCAGGCCGGACGGCAGCGGGTCGATCAGTTGCGCGCCGAGGCTGTCCGCCGCCGCACCGCCGGCACCGCCGTTGTTGGTGACGGTGATGGTGTACACCACGTTCTCGCCCTTCACCAGGGCCCGGGGGCTGGCGGTCTTGGTGCCGCCCAGGTCGACCGGAACGTCGTCACGGCGGGCCGAGGTGGTCTCGATGGCCTCGTTGTTGTCGCTCAGGGTCTCGGTCTCGTTGACCTCGACGGACACATGGTTGTGGCTACTGCCCACTGCCACGCCGGCCACGCCACTGACGGATTCCGCGCGCATCGCATAGGTGACCCTGCGCCGATGGCTGGCACCCTCGTCGAAGTAGCCGGAGAAGTTGCAGGTCAGCACGCCGGAAGTCGCGCCGACGGCCGGCTCGGTGCAGCTGTACTCGGCCGCATCACCGGTCACCTCGGTGGCGCCCCTGTATACCCGCAGGCCGCCCTGGTAGCTGAACACGGCCGTGGGCGCGGCACCGCCGGGCGCGTTGACCGGGAAGGTATCGACCATGGTCAGGCCGGTGCCGGCGGAAGGACCACCGTTGTCGATGCTGATGGTGTAGGTCGAGGTCTCGCCCAGCGCCACCACGTTGGGGTTGTCGGACTTGTTGACCACGATGTCCAGCACGGCAGCCGTCACGGCAGTGGTGGTGTTCGCCGTGTTGGAGAGCACATCGTTTTCCTCGGTGGTGGTCGATACCACTACCGCGTTGTTGATGGTGTCGCCCTCGGTCATCGCCCGCACTTCATAGACGACGTTGCGCGTGGTGTTGTTCGGCACGCTGGCCCAGGTACAGGTCAGGGTCTGGCCCACGCTGCCGATGGCGGGCAGCGGCGCACAGTTGCCACCGTCGCTGCTGATCAGGCCGAGGAACGGAGCATTGCCGGGCAGGGTGTCGACCAGTTCGACGCCGCTGGCGGTCGAGGGGCCGGCGTTACGCACGGAGGCGGTGAAGCGCAGGGGCGCCCCGGCCGGAATGGTCGGGCTCGGACGAGTCTTCAGCGCCTGGATGTCGACCATCGCGGTGACGTTGCCGGTGACATCGTCGGTGTTGTTGTCACGGTTACCGTCACCCTCGCCCACGTCGGGCGAATAGACCGTCGCGACGTTCTCGCGCGGCGCGTTGGTGGCCACCAGCGGCAGGACTACGATCTCGATCGTCGAAACGCTCCCGCTGTTGAGGGTGCCCAGGTTGCAGCGCAAGGCCTGGGAGGCGCCATCGAGCGGGCCGAGCGTGGCGGCGTAGGGACCGGTGTCGCCGATACGGCAGCCGAAACCGGCGGCCGGCGCGGGCGAAATGGACACGGATTGCAGGCCGCCCTGCGACAGCAGGCTGAGCAGGTCATCCTCCACCATCACGTTGGTCGAGGCATCGGGACCATGGTTGGTCACTTCCAGCGTATAGGTCAGCGGCTCGCCGGTCTTGATCAGGGCGGACGATGCCAGCTTCTGGATGCTCAGATCGGCCTGCTCGTTGGTGACGCGGGTCTCCACCTGGCCGGTGCAGTCGTTGGCCGCATTCCTGTCCGTCGAGCTGCCGGTTCCTTCCAGGGCGGTACAGGCGACGTTCTGCAGCACGCCCGCGGCGGTGGCGCGCACCGGCACGCTGATCGCGTCGGTGGCCTGGCCGCTCGCCAGCGGGCCCGGGCGCGTACAGTTGACCACCGTCAGCGTGCTGGCGCTGCAGTCCCAGCCGGTGCCCGCTGGCAGGCCCTGCGCCTGGACATTGGGCGGCAGCGTGTCGGTCACCCGAATGAGCTGTCCGGCCTCCACATTGAGCGGCCCTTCGTTGCGCACGGCCAGCCAGTATGGGAAGAGTTCGTTCACCGCCACCGCGTGACGGGGACCGGCCTTCCACACGGCGAGGTCCGACTCGTCGCTGGAGTTGATGTTCACCGCGCTGGTGTTGTTGCTGGAGTTGGCGTCGCCGGGAGTCGCGATCACCGCGGTGTTGCCCAGCGTGCCGAGGTCGTTCGCCACGGCATGCACCTGGATGGTGGGCATGTTGCTGAAGTTGCCGCCGCTCCAGCCGGAGCGCGTACAGGTCAGCACGCTGCCGGCGGTGCTGCAGGACCAGCCGCTGCCGGCGGTAAAGGCCGTCGGCGTCGCGAAGGACAGCCCCGCGCCCAGGGTGTCGGTCACCGTGATGGTGCCGCCGGGCTGCTGGCCGCCCAGGTGGCGGGGCGTGAGGGTGTAGGTCACCGTGCTGCCCTGGGCCACCGCCCCGCTGCCGGCCGGCGAGGTGCGCGCCTTGGTGATGCCGACGTCGGTACCCGGATCGAATGTCAGGGGCACGCCGTCGATGTTGTTGGACTCGTTGCCATCCGGCACGGGTTCGCCGTTCTGCTGCAGGCCGGCGACCCGGAAGGAGGACGACACGTTGCCATTGGTGTTGGAGACGGCGGGCACGGTGATGACCGGCGCCGGCGCGCCGTTGGCCAGCGCCTGGTTGCGGTCGCAGGTGATCAGTTCGTTGTTGCTCAGCGGGTAGCCCGAGGCCGGTGTGCAGGTCCAGCCACTGCCGGTGGGCCGCGCAGTGACGGAGGCGCCGCTCGGCACCTGGAAGGTCACCCGGGTCCCCGAGTTGGCGGGCATGGCGTCCGGCCCGTTGTTGACGACTTCCAGCTGGTAGGCGTAGGGCTCGCCCGCCAGGATGCCGGGGGCGGCGTTCGAAGTGGCGTTCAGTTGCAGGTCGGAGGCGGCCTGGGCCGTGGTGGTCTGCGGCGCGGAGTTGTTGCCCAGGTTGGTATCCGCGGTCACGCCGGTGCTGGCGGCGGATGCATTGCTGGTATAGGTGCCGGCGTTCGGCAGGCGGACGTCGATCTCGATCGTCATCGCCTGGTTGAACGCCAGCGCCGACAGGCCGTTGCAGGTGACGGTCTGGGGGCCGGCGTTGTAGGTACAGGTGCCGGTCCCGCCGACCACCCGGTACGTCACGAACTGGCCATAGGTGCTGCCGCCGGTGATGGGCATGTTGAAGGAGGTGGTGATGCCGGTGGCGCTGCCCTCGGCGGAAGGGCCGTTGTTCTGCAGCCCCAGGCTGTAGGTGAACACGCCTCCGGCAGGGCCGATGTTCGGCGAATCCTGGAAGTCCAGCGCCAGGTCCGCAGCGAGGGCGACAGTGGAAAAGCCCAGCAGAGGAAGTGCAAGCAGCACTTTCGAAACAGGCCTTCTGGAAACGCCATCCAAACAAATGCTGCCCATCCATCTTGCATTCATGCCTGACCCACTCCCCGACTTGCACATTTGAAAGAACCAGAGGCGCCATGCGGACCATGGGCGCCGGTGTGAACTGGCAAATGGCGGGCTCAGGCCGATCGTTCGGCTCGTTGGCGCCTGCAGCTGCCAGTGATTGGCCGGCATCTTGGCAGAACACCTGTACACAAAATTTTGCTGGAGCGGACGATTCTTTTGCTGGATGGGATGAAAGCGATGCTTGAACGCCGGAGTGCATAAAAATCTAGAGTAACCTTGCAACCGGGAGCTAAGGGTGCCGTGCCATGCCAGGTGGCGGCATCGCAGCCCGAGACGCGAACTCGCGACAGGCGGCTGAGGATGTGCAGTGGAAGGCCGGCGCTCGCAAGAGCCCCGATGACTTCACTGGTTCCCCCGTCATGTATGCAAGGAGAGAAGTACCGTGGTTGAACCCACGAACTCTGCGAGTCGTCCCCCACATATCCTGGTGATCGACGACCGTCCGGAAGACCTGCGTCCCCTGCTCGAGCTGCTGCGTACCCAGGGCATGCACCTGTCCCTCGCGGAAGACCCGCGCACTGGCCTGCAACGGGCCATGGCGCTCTATCCCGACCTGATCCTGCTGGACGTCCACATGTCGCAGATGAGCGGCTTCGCGGTCTGCCGCCTGCTGCGCGAGGCGCCCGCCCTGCAGCAGACGCCGATCATCTTCCTGACCAGCGCCGCCAGCGTTGAGGAGCGCTTGGAGGGCCTCAGCCTGGGCAGCGTCGACTACATGGTCAAGCCCTACGTGCCCGAGGAAGTGCTGGCGCGCATCCGCATCCACCTGCAGCTGGTCTGGCGCGAGCGCCCCGCCCCGGTGGGCGTGCCCGAAGGGCTGCAGCCGGCGGACCAGATGATCCTCCACGCCGCCATGCGCCTGATCGGCCGTAGGCTCGAGGACGTGCCGCCCCTGGCGGAGATCGCGCGCCAGGCCGGCACCCACGAGAAGAAGCTGTCCGCCATCTTCCGCCAGCACCTGGGCATGACGGTCTTCGCCTGGATTCGCGAGGAGCGCCTGCGCAAGAGCCAGGAGCTGCTCGCCGACAGCGACATGGACATCCAGGACATCGCCGAGCTGGTGGGCTTCAACAGCGCCGCCAACTTCACCACGGCGTTCCGCCAGCGCCTGGGCATGACCCCGTCGAAATACCGCAGCCAGGCCAGGGCCGGCGCATCGGAACCTACCGCCGAGACACCTCCGGGCACCTGACGTCGCCGGCCGGCGGCACCCTCGGCGACGCGGCGGTATCATGGCGGGCAGATCCCCGATCGATGATCGCCAAGCGAACAGGACAAAGCCCGCTGGAATGCATGAGTAGATGCCTGCTGTTGCTGCTGGCCATGGCGCTGGCGAGCCTGCCGACGCCCTCGGTCGCCTCCGTGGGCGCCGTGCAATGTCTTTCGGAAGTGGTCACGCTGCTGCCCTCCGCCCAGATTCTCGAAGATCCGTCGAAGAACCTCACCGCCGCCGACGTGGCCGACCTCGACGACGCCAGGTTCTTCGACGTGCACAGCGCCCCTCCCCCGCTGGCCTTCACCCATTCGGCCATCTGGGTGCGCTTCCACCTGTATAACCCGCTGGCGGAGCCCTGCGAACGCTGGCTCACCGTGGGCGACGCCCGCCTTGAGGATGTCCAGGTCCACATCCTGAGCAACGGCATGTGGAACGGGATGAAGGCCGGCAGCGCCTACCCGCTCGAACAGTGGGCCGTCGCCGAACGCCAGCCGCGGTTCCCCGTCGAAGTGGGCGCCCAGGAGGAGGCCCTGGTGCTGATCCGCGTGGTCAGCAAGAGCCGGATGATCATCAACCCGCAGTTGTGGTCGGACACCGCCTTCTTCGAGAAAAGCATGGCGGCCCAGCTGGTCGATGGCCTGGCCTGGGGCATCCTGCTGCTGATCCTGCCGATCAGCCTGGTCGCCGGCTTCCTGCTGCGCTTCCGGCTCCTCATCATCAATGCCTTCACGCTGCTCTTCTATTTCTCGCTGACCGCGCTGGCCAGCGGCTACCTGTTCTACCTGCCCGCCCTGCTGCCCTGGTCGCGCGAGCTGGTGGCGGTCGTCTCGGCGATCGCCTTCTCCATCTTCTTCGTCTACACCTTCGTCCTGTTCCGGGTGAAACTGCTGCCCCCCTGGCTGCAGTGGCTCTTTTCTCTGTACCTGATCGCGGGCGGACTGCTCCTGCTGTGGGGCGCCTATGGCGATTTCATCGCCACCCGCAACGTCTTCATCCACTATCGGAACGCCGCCTACCTCCTGATCCCGCTGACCTTCGGCGTGGCGTTGTACAAGAAGGTCCGGCTGAGCTGGCTCGCCTGGCTGATCTGCGCCCTGTTCCTGGCGCAGGGCAGCAAGGGGCTGCTGTGGGAAACGGAGAACGAGGTCTGGCTGTATGGCGAGGACAGGCTCGGCCTGTCCTCGTCCCTGATCATCGTCTTCCTCCTGATCAGTACGCTGGTATTCGCCATCGCCCATAGCAGGAGGCGCGAGCGCCGCGCGCTGGCCGAGATCGACTACCTGCAGCAGGCCGAGCACGAACGCCTGGAAAGCCAGGTCCAGCTGCGCACCAAGCAGCTGCGCGAATCGCTGCAGTCGCGCAGCGCCCTGCTGGCGCGCATCAGCCATGACATGCGCGCGCCGCTGAGCAGCATCATCAGCTACGCCCACCAGCTGCGGACCGACCCCGACTCCGAATACCCCGAGCGCATCGAGCGCAATGCCCGCGAGCAGCTGGAACTGCTGGACGACCTGCTGGAATTCTCGCGCAGCGAACTCCAGCAGATCGAACTCAGCCTCAAGCCGGGCTACCTGTTCGGCTTCCTGCATGAGATCGCGGAAGAAGGGAAATACATCGCCACGCGCCAGAACAACCGCCTGGAGTGCAGCCTGGACAGCAACCTGCCGCTGCTGGTGCACGCCGACTTCCGCCAGCTGCGCCGGATACTGATCAATCTGCTGAACAACGCCGCCAAGTTCACCAGCAACGGCCTGATCGTGCTGCGCATCGAGTGCACGGAGCAGAATCACCACCAGTTCCGCCTGTCCTTCACCGTGCAGGACAACGGCATAGGCCTGCCCCCGGACGCCCGGGACAGGCTGCTGAGGCCCTTCCAGCGGGGCAGCAACGTCAACCATACCGACGGCTTCGGCCTCGGTCTGTCCATCGTCAACGAACTGCTGGAGCAGATGGGCTCCACGCTGTGCATCGAGGGCAATCCCTCGGGAGGCAGCACCTTCGGCTTCCAGCTCTGGCTGGAGGGCGCCGCGGAGGAGGAACTGGACACGGTCTTCGTGGAGAGCCACGTCGCCACCATCGACGGTCGCGAGCGCCGCATCGTGCTGGTCGACGACGTCGAGCTGACCCGCGCCTTCCTCGGTGACCTGCTGGCCGGCTACGGCTTCGACGTGACCCTGGCCGGCAGTGCCGAAGAGGCCCTGGCCCGGCTCGAGGAGCAGCCCGCCGACCTGCTGATCACCGACCAGATCATGCCGGGCATGGATGGCTGGGCGCTGCTGCAGGAGATCAGGAGCAACCATCCCGGCCTGCCGGTGCTGCTCTATTCGGCCTCCCCCGCACGCACCGCCAGCGCCCGCGCCGACCTGATGTTCGACGCGGTGCTGCTGAAGCCCGCCAGCACCAAGGACCTGCTCAGCTGCATCGACCGCCTGTCCGGCGTGGCGCAGCACGCCGATGAGCTGGAGCCGGCCCAGGGCGCCTAGTGCCACGCAATGTCGGCATGCTGGCAGGCACCTCCGGGGCGCGCCGTACTCCTAAGCACCGCGCCCCGTCGTTCCCGCGCAGGCGGGAACCCAGGACGCACGGCCTTGCCCCGCAACTGGATTCCCGCCTGCGCGGGAATGACGGGATATCCTATCTACCCTGTCCGTGTAGCGCCTTCACGCGACTACCCTGGCGCAAAGCCCATCTTCCGCGAAGCTCGATCGTTGACCCAACCATAGGACAGGCGGAGCTTCCCCTTACGCACAAGGCCCAACGCCCCGTCGTCCCCGCGAAGGTGGGGACCCAGGATCGCGCTGCCTTGCCCCGCACCTGGATTCCCGCCTGCGCGGGAATGACGGGATTTCGTGTGTGCCTTGTCCGTACAGGGCCTTCCCCTCTATTGCCGTGATGCAGAGCCACCTGACGCTCTATCAGGCCCCAAGCGCGCCCCCATGCGGCTAGCGGGCCACAACCCGATTACGCCCCTCGCTCTTGGCCCGATACAGCCGGTCGTCAGCCGCGGCAAGCAACTCGCGGGGCGTGCTTTCCACAGCGGGCACGACGCTGGCGCAGCCGATGCTGACGCTGACCCAATCGGACACGGGCGAGCCCGCGTGGGGGATGCACAGGTCGACCACGGCCTCGCGGATGGCCTCGGCGACCTCGGCCGCCTGCTCCAGGTCCGTCGCGGGCAGGATGCAGGCGAATTCCTCGCCGCCATAGCGGGCAGCCAGGTCGGCGTGCCGCCGCATGTGCCCTTCCAGGGTTTCGGCGACGCCCCGCAGCACCTCGTCGCCCGCCAGGTGGCCGTAGTAGTCGTTGTAGGCCTTGAAGCCATCCACATCCACCATCAGCAGCCCCAGCGGCTGGGCCAGCTCGGCGAGCCGTTGCCATTGCAGCGCCAGGGCCTGGTCGAAGCGGCGGCGGTTGGCGATGCCGGTCAGGCCGTCGAGCTGGGTAAGCCGCTGCAGCTGCAGGCGCTGCTTCTGCGCCAGCAGATGGTTGCGCACCCTGGCCCGCAGGATGGCGGGGCTGAACGGTTTGGCGATGTAGTCGATGGCGCCCAGGTTGAGCCCGAATTCCTCGTCGGTCTCCTCGTCGAGGGCGGTCAGGAAGATCACTGCGATGTCCGCCGTGAGCGGGTTCTGCTTGAGCCGCCGGCACACCTCGAAGCCGTCCATCAGCGGCATGTGCACGTCCAGCAGGATCAGGTCGGGCCGCTCGCCGAGCGCCATCCGCAGCGCCTGCTCGCCACTGCCGGCCAGCAATGGCACGCAGAGGTCCTCGATCTCGGCGGCGGCAAAGGCCAGGTTGAGCGGCACGTCGTCCACCAGGAGCACTTTCTGCGCGCTCCCGCTCGACGGGCCGGGCCGATGGGCCCTGTTCTCGGACATGAAAGATCCCTCTCAGAGCTTCGCCGTCAGCCAGCGACACCGAAGCGGGTTTCCAGCTCCCGCACGGCATCCGCTGCCGCGCGGTCGACCTGCAGCGCCAAAGCCCGCGCCGCGGCCACGTCCGACCGCTGCAGGGCCTGGCGAACCGCCTTGCCGAGGTCGGCGAGCTGCACCAGCCCCGCGTGCCCGGCGGTGCTGATCAGGTCGTGGGCCTGCTGGTCCAGCGGCTGCAGGTCCGCCTGCCCGGCGAGCGCCGCGAACGAGCGGCCACGCTGCCGGCAATCCTCCATCAGCATATTCAGCATATTGGCGAAACGCTCAGGCGCCACCAGGCGCTGCAGATGCTCGAGCGGTTTCGGGTCCAGCACCCTGCCCTGGCGAACCGGCTCGACCGGCGCCGCGGCCACCGGTACGGCCTGCACGGGCTCCTCGTGCAGGCAGTGCTGGAGCAGCGTCCGCCACAGCTGCTGCTCGTCGATGGGCTTGCCGACGTGGGCGTTCATGCCGGCGGCCAGGCATTGCTCGATATCCTGCTGGCTGGCGTTGGCGGTCATGGCGATGATCGGCAGGCTGCCGAAGCGCGGGTTCTGCCGCAACAGGCGGGTCGCGGTGAGGCCGTCCATCTCCGGCATCATCAGGTCCATCAGCACCGCGTCATAGGTGCCGTCATGGGCCTGTTCGAGCAGGTCGATGGCATGTCGCCCGTCCTCCGCCTGATCGACCTGCATGCCGGCCTCCTTCAGCAGCTCGTTGGCCACCAGCCGGTTGAGTTCGTTGTCGTCGACCAGCAGCAGGCGCAGGCCGTTGAGCGCCTTGGCGCTGACCCGCGGATACGCGACCGGCAGGTTCCGCGCCTGCTCACCGAGCGCCGCCTCGGCGACCCGGATGCGGAACCAGAAGACGCTGCCCTCTCCCGGCTGGCTGCGTACCCCGACGCCACCGCCCATCAGCTCCGCCAGGCTGCGGGAGATGGCCAGCCCGAGTCCGGTGCCGCCGAAGCGGCGGGTGATGGAGGCATCGGCCTGCTGGAACGGCTGGAACAGGGAGCGGGTCTCCTGCTCCGACAGGCCGATGCCCTGGTCCTCCACCTCGCCGTGGAGGACCAGCCCGTCTTCCCGCTCCAGGCGCAAGCGCAGCGTCACCCGGCCACGGTCGCTGAACTTGAGCGCGTTGTTGACGTAGTTGATCAGTATCTGGCTGACCCTGAGCGGGTCGCCCACCAGCAGGGGCAGTTCGTCAGGCGCCTCGATCCGCAGTTCCAGGCCCTTGCTGGCCGCCCGCTCCTCGAACATCTCGCGCACGTCCTCGAGCAGTTGCCGGGGCGAGAACGGAATCGCCTCCACCTGCAGGTGCTCGGCGTCGATCTTCGAGTAATCGAGGATGTCGTTGATGATGCCGAGCAGGTGTTGGCCGGCGCGCAGGATCTTCTCGAGGCGCCCCTGCTGCCGGGGCTCCAGGGGATGCCTGAGGGCGAGCAGGGCCAGCCCCAGGATGGCGTTCATCGGCGTGCGGATTTCATGGCTCATGGTCGCCAGGAACGCGGCCTTGGCCTTGGCGGCCTGCTCGGCCAGTTCCTTGGCCTCCTCCAGCGCCCGCGCCTGTTCCTTGATGTCGCTGATGTCCAGCCAGATGCCGTTGAACAGGGTGGAGCCGTCGTCCGTGCGCCGCGCGGTGGCCAGGGTCTTGAGCCAGAAGCGGCGGTCGTCCAGCGCCACCTGCATGTCGATGTCGAGGGGCTGCAGCGCCTCCAGGCTGCGCGCGATGGCCTGCTCGATCGCCTGGTCGGCGGCGGCGCTGCGCTCGACGCGGATGCCGTCCAGGCGCAGCCCCGAGCTGTTCACCAGGGTCTCCTGGCCGATGAACTTGCCGGCCTTGCCGCTCAGGAAGGTGAAGCGCTGGCTGCCGTCGGGCCTGACCATGAGCTGGAACACCGCGCCGGGCATGGCGTCGGTGAGTTCGACCAGCTGCCGGGAGATGCGCCGGATCTCCTCGCTGGCCCGGGCTTCCAGCTCCAGGCGGTCGGCGCGCTGCATGTTGTCGCGGAACACCTGCAGCGCCTGGGCCATCCTGCCGACCTCGTCGCGGCGCTCGGTGTGCTCGATGCGCTCGTCGTAGTGGCGGTGGCTCAGCTGCCCCATGGTCCGGGTCAGCTGGTTGATGGGGCGGGAAATCTGGGTCAGCGACAGGTACGCGGACATGCCGATGATGGTGGTCAGCGCCAGGCCGAAGGAGATCGCGGTCGCCAGCAGCGTGCTGCGGGTCGCTGCGTTGAGCTGCAGCGAGGCGCTCTGGAAGTGCTCGATGATGTCGTCGCGCAGGGCGTCCATGTTGCCGCGCAGCTCGTTGAGCCGGGGGTCGAAGCGGGAATGGATGATGTCGAGGGCGCGATCACCCCGCCAGCGCGCCGCCGAATCGATGATCTGGCCCGCCAACTCGAACACCTGCTGCTCCTGCGCCAGGATGGCCTCCAGCTTCGGCGCCGAGTCGTCCAGCAGGGGGGCGATGCTGGCGATCTTCTCGCGGAACTGCGCCTGCTGCTCGTTCAACCGCAGCTGGGTGGCGCGCATCTTCGCCTCCTCCTGCTCGGTCAGCACGGAAAACACCAGGCGGCTGGCGTCGCTCAGGTCCAGCAGGGCCGAGCCGATCAGCACCGAGGCCTGGGCATCGCGGTCGATCAGCGCCCGGTAGTCGCGGTCGACCGAATAGAGGTGGTGCATCGAATACAGCGTGATGATGATCGACAGGGCTCCCAGCAGGGCGACCAGCGTCACGATCTTGCCGGTCAGGTTCAGGTTGCTGAAGAACCGCATGGACATCTCCCTATGGATTGGACGCATCGTCGACGAGCCGCCGCAGTCGGGCGACCGCTTCGGCGTCGTCGATACGACCCATCAGGTGGTCGCTGACCACCTGGTAGATCGCGTTCTTGACCGGAGCCGGATTGGCGTTGCCCATGGCGATGGAACCCATCAGCGTGCGTCGCATGTTGGCGCCACGCAGGTCGTTGATCGCCTGCTGGCCGCAGCGGTTGAAGCTCTCCCGCGGCACGTCGACCCGGGCGGGCGCCGCGCCGGTGGCGATGTTCAGCTCGCGCTGCAGGTCGATCTCCATCAGCGTGCGGACGAACGTCCGGCGCGTCTCGGGGTGCATGGGCTTGTCCTTGAACAGCATGTACTGGTCGCTGTTGAACAGGAACACACCCTGGGTATCGGGGAAACGGAAGCACTCGTAGTCGCGGCCGGGCAGCATCCCGTGGTGGCTGAACTCGCCATCGACCCAGCTGCCCTGCACCTGCAGCAGCGCCTGCCCGGCGCGCACCAGGTCGGTGGCCTGGTCCCAGCTGCGGGTGCGGAAGCCGGGGTCGAGGTAGCCGCGCAGTTGGCTCATGCGCTCGAAGATGCGCGTCAGCAGCTGCTCGTCCAGCGCGCCGGGGTCCAGTTCGAGGAACGCCCGGCGGTAGAACTCGGCCCCGCCGGCGCCGACGGCGACCGACTCAAACAGCAGGGTGTGTTCCCACGGCTCGTGCCCGATCGCCAGGGCGATCAGGCCGTTGGCCCGGGCCTTGTCCAGCAGGGCCAGGAGGTCGGGCCAGGTGTCCGGCGGCGCCATGCCCAGGCGCGCGAACTGCGGGCCATTGACCCACAGCCAGTTGGTCGAGTGGGCGTTGATCGGTGCGGCCACCCAGTGCCCCTCGTAGCGGGACAGGTGCTGGATGCCGTAGGGCACCACCTCGTCCCACTCCTGCTCGCGGGCGATGTCGTCGAGGATTTCCAGCTTGCCCTGGCTGGCCCACTGGTGGATGTCATAGCCGATCACCTGGGACGCCATGGGCGGATCGCCGGCAGCGACCCGCTTGCGCAGCACATCGCTGTAGCGACTGGTACCGCTGCCCGCGGTGACCGCCTCACGCCAGACCAGCCCCTGCTTCTCCATGTGGCGGCGGATCACATCGATGCTGGCCCGCTCGCCCTCGGATACCCACCAGTGGGAAACCTCGACATCCTCGCGGGCAGCCCATGACAGCGGCGCGCCGCAGAGCAGGCAGATCGAGAGCAATGTGCGCATGAGCGACATGGAAGACGCTACCACCGCGCCGCTGACCGTGAAGGCGGCAGGACCGCGCGAGGGGCGGCACTACAGGGAAGAGGGTCGAAGAAGGAAAGCATGGCCACGGGCTACCATCCGGAACGAGCGGCTCAGGCTAGAGCCCCAGGCCCGCACATGCAATCCCGGCGAGGGCCGGGAATACCAGCCTATGCCGCCAGCGATTCGCCGAGGGCCGCCACTACGGCCTCCGCCCTCGCCCGCAGCCGCTCGAATTCCGCTTCCTTCTCCGCCGTGTCGACGGGGCCGTGCTCCCGGAGGAACACCTGTAGGTCCCTGAACGCGGCGGTACGCATATCCAGCATGCGCTGGGCATTTGCGAGTGGAATGGGCATTGCTCGTCCCCTGCTGGGCCTGCGGCTGCCGCTTGCACGATGGCAGCCAGATGGAACGAGGGTAATCCAGCGCGGGATGGCGGCACAGTGACGCCTGGTCGCAGGCCCGGCGCTCCAAACAGGAGCCGAGCGAAGCATTTCCCGACCGCTCGACCAGATTCCGTATTCATGGCGATTGACAAGGCCTGATCCAGCCCGCCAAATTCAACCGATTCATTGCTGGCCGTATGCAATTACCGGGAGCTGCACCATGTTCTGGAACAAGAATAAGAACACCTCTGGCAGCCCCCTTGCCGGGCCATCCCGCTCCCCCCTGGCGCTCTCCCTCGAAGCGCGGATGATGTTCGACGGCGCGGTCGCCGCCACGGCAGTGGAAGCCGCCGCCACACCGTCCGCCAACCCTGCGGCGGATGCTCCCGACAGTCACGACACCCTCGCGGCGGCCCCCTCCGGCAGCGCCGATCACCGCCAGGAACTGGTCTTCATCGACGGCCAGGTCGAGAACTACCAGCAACTGCTGGCGGGCGTGCAACAGGGCACCGAGGTGGTGGTACTCGATCCTGAGAAGGACGGGCTGAAGCAGATCGGCGACCACCTGGCTGGGCGCAGCGGCATCGACGCCATCCATATCGTCAGCCACGGCCTGCCGGGGCAGATCACCCTGGGCAGCATCACGCTGGACCGCGCCAGCCTGGATGGGCGGGCCGCGGAACTCGCACGGATCGGAGCCAGCCTCGGCCCGGATGGCGACATGCTCTTCTACGGTTGCGATGTCGGCAGCGGAACCGCCGGTCAGGCCTTCGTCGACCAGATCGCCTTGCTCACCGGAGCCGATGTCGCCGCTTCCGACGACTCCACCGGCGCCGCCGCCCGTGGCGGCGACTGGCTGCTGGAAGTCACCCGCGGTTCGATCGAGGCGGTGGCCCCCTTCTCGGCGCCTGTCCGGGAGGCGTTCACCGGGCGGCTGTTCTCGGGCACCCTCGATTTCAATGGCGCCGACAATTTCGCCCTGGGCCCTTCAGTCACCGATGGCGAGGCCGGCTCCGTCGACATTCCCGGCATCGCCATCGAGATCTATTCGGCGGCTGCCGGCAGCAATGTGAACAGCAATGCCACCTGGGGCTACTACTCGGATCTCTTTGGCGATGGCCCCACAGGGCCCGATGAAGGCATCGGCGGCGACAACGATGGTTTCGGAACCCCTGTCTTCGTCATCCGCAGCCAGGACGGCGCGGACTTCTCCTTCACCGGCATCAGGGTCGTCGATTACCTGGGCGTCCAGTCGCAAGTCACTTTCAGCGCCTACCGGGACGGCCAGCTGCTGGGCAGCGTGACCCTGGGCATCGACTCAGTTACCTATTCGAGCACCTTCAGCCAGTCGACGGGGCTGACGGCCTCGATCTTCCAGAACGTGGACGAAATCCGCATCACCAACCCGGACGCCGGCCAGCCGGATATCAACG
This sequence comes from Pseudomonas sp. GD03875, assembly GCF_029840585.1. Taxonomy (NCBI): domain Bacteria; kingdom Pseudomonadati; phylum Pseudomonadota; class Gammaproteobacteria; order Pseudomonadales; family Pseudomonadaceae; genus Pseudomonas; species Pseudomonas sp. GD03875. Next base: position 22,582 of record NZ_JAOCCV010000048.1, read on the forward strand.
GCAACTTCCTGCTGCTCGACGAAATCGGCGTCGCCGATGCCATTGCGCCACCGACCCTCGTATCAGCCACCTTTGCCGACAACGCACTGAAGATTGGTGAAACCTCCACCGTCACCTTCGTGTTCTCCAGGGCGGTCACCGGTTTCACCACGGCCGACCTCACCGTGCCCAACGGTGCCATCAGCGGCCTTGGCTCCAGCGATGGCGGCACCACCTGGACCGGCACCTTCACTCCCAACGCCAGCGTCACCGACGCGACCAACGTCATTACCGTCGACCTGGCAGGCGTCACCAGCGTCAGCGGTGGGTTGGCAGGCAGCGGCACGGCGAATTCGAGCAACTATGCGATCGACACGCAGGCGCCGGCCATCAGCGCGGTTTCCGCAACGACCGCCAATGGCCACTACGTCACCGGACAGACCGTCGACATCACGGTTACCTTCGATGACAACGTCACCGTCAGCGGCACACCGCAACTGACGCTGGAAACCGGCAGTAACGACCGGGTGGTGAACTACCTCAGCGGCTCGGGCACCAACACACTGACCTTCCGCTACACGATCCAGTCCGGCGATACCAGCCTGGATCTGGATTACGTGAGCACCAGCGCCCTCGCGCTCAATGGCGGCAGCATCCGCGACAGCGCCGGCAACGATGCGATCCTGACACTGGCATCGCCCGGCACAGCCGGCTCCCTCGGCGCCAACAAGGCCATCGTGATCGATTCCGCACCCGGCATCAGCAACCTGAATGGCGACAGCGTCGCCTGGGCCGGCGTGGGTAATACGGTGATGCTGGACGTTGGCGGCAACGCGGCGATGTTCGATGCGGAATTCAGCGCGCTCAACAGCGGCAACGGCAACTGGAGCGGCGCCAGCCTGACCGTACAGCGCGCCGGCACAGCGGTTTCCGCGGACATCCTTGGCCTCAATACGGCAGGTGCCTTGTTCACCGTGAACGGTAGCAACCTGCAATCCGGTGGCCAGACCTTTGCGACATTCACAAATACCGGCGGTGTTCTGACCATCACCTTCACCAGCAGCGGCACGGCGGCCACCACTGCCCTGGTGCAGGACGTAGCGCGCCACATCAGCTACCGCAGCGACACACCGAGCGGTGACGCGACCATGCGCTACACCCTCAGCGACGGTTACTCGAGCACCACCGCTAACGTGACCGTGACCAGCGACACCATCTATGTCACCAATGCCACAGACACCACCACGGTCAACGTCAGCGATGGCGTGAGCTTCAGCGAGGCGATCGCCATCGCGGCAGCAGATGTCACCGGCAGCCAGACCATCGTGATCGACGCCAGCCTGGCGGGGCAGACGGTGTCGACCTCGGCGGCCAGCGCGCTGGGCGAGAGCCTGACCCTGAACCTCGATTCCGCCAGCGGTGTCACGCTGTCCGGCGGCACCCTGTCGATCGGCTCCGGCCTGTCCCTCAACGTGATCAACGGCGCCGGCGACACCGCCACCGTCGCCACGGCCCTGGCGGGCGCGGGTGGGCTGACCAAGAACGGCGCAGGCAGCGTGACCCTGAGCGGCAACCATGCCTACACCGGCACCACCAGCGTCAATGCCGGCAGCCTGCTGGTCAACGGCGCCCTGACCGCAACGGCCAACGTCACCGTGGCGACCGGCGCCACGCTGGGTGGTAGCGGCAGCATCGACAGCAACGTCACCCTCAACAACGGCGCCACGCTCGCCCCCGGCAGCGGTGTCGGCACCCTGACCATAGACGGCAACCTGACCATGGCGTCGGGCAGTACGCTCGCCATCGAGATCAATGGCACGACGGCCGGCACCGGCTACGACCGGGTAGCCGTGAATGGCACAGTCAATGTCTCGGGTGCGACGCTGGCGGTCACCCACGGCTATCAGGCGGGCATCGGCGACAGCTATACCATCATCGTCAACGATGCTGCGGATGCCGTGACAGGCACCTTCGGCGGTATCGGCGAGGGCGGCGTATTCAATGCGGGCGGCAACGCCACCCAACTGACCGCCAGCTATATCGGCGGCGACGGCAACGACTTCACGCTGACCGCTCCGCTTGCGCCGACCGTCACCGACGTAACGTCCAGCACCGCCAATGGCACCTACAGGATCGGCGACACGGTCACCATCACCGTCACCTTCGATGCCGCGGTATTCGTCACCGGTGCGCCTACGCTGCAATTGGAAACCGGTACGACGGACCGCACGCTCGACTACCTGTCCGGCTCGGGCACCAACACACTGACCTTCAGCTACACCGTCCAGGCAGGCGATAGCGCCTCGGACCTCGACTATGTGTCGACCTCCGCTCTGGCGCTCAACGGCGGCACCATCCGCAACGGCGCCGGCATCGATGCCCTGCTGACGCTCGCGGCGCCCGGCGCGGCCGGCTCCCTGGGCGCCAACAAGGCACTGGTCATCGACGGTATACGCCCGACCGCCAGTATCGTGGTCAGCGACACGGCCCTGAGCGTGGGTGAAGACGCCACCGTCACCATCACCTTCAACGAAGCCGTTACCGGCCTGACCACCACCGACTTCAGCGTCGCCAACGGCACCCTCAGCGGGCTGTCCTCGTCCGATGGCGGCATCACCTGGACCGCAACCCTCACACCTGCGACCAGCGTCGAAGACAGCAGCAACCTGATCACTCTGGATAACACCGGGGTGCAGGATCTGGCGGGCAATACTGGCACCGGTAGCACCGACTCCAACAACTACGCCATCGACACTCAGCGGCCAACCGCCAGTGTCGTGGTGGCCGACAGCGCCTTGAGGGTAGGACAGACCACCACCGTCACCATCACTTTCAGCGAAGCGGTGACCGGACTGACCACAGCAGACTTCAGCGTGGCCAACGGTGCGCTCAGCAACCTCAGCAGCAGTGACGGCGGCATTACCTGGACGGCCACCCTGACGCCCAATGCCAACGTCACCGATACCAGTAACCTGATCACCCTAGACAACACCGGAGTGCAGGATCTGGCGGGCAACGCCGGTGCCGGCAGCACCGACTCCAACAACTACGCGGTCGACACCCTGCGCCCCACCGCCACCGTGGTGGTGGCCGATACCGCGCTGATCGCCGGCGAGACCACCACCGTCACCATCACCTTCAGCGAGGCCGTCACCGGCCTGACCACCGCCGACTTCACCGTCGCCAACGGCACACTCAGCGGCCTGACCTCGTCCGATGGCGGCCTGACCTGGACCGCCACGTTGACGCCAACGGCCAACGTCACCGATGCCAGCAACCTGATCACACTGGACAACACCGGCTACACCGATGCCGCCGGCAACACTGGCACCGGCACCACCGACTCCAACAACTACGCACTCGATACCCAGGCACCGGCTGTCGATTCGGTCTCGGTCCCCGCCAACGGCACCTACATCGCCGGCCAGAATCTGGACTTAACCGTCAACTTCAGCGAGAACGTGGTGGTCGACACCACCGGCGGCACGCCGCGCATCGCCATCACCCTCGACACCGGCGGCACCGTCTT
>NZ_JAOCCV010000049.1:0-23407 GCF_029840585.1 Pseudomonas sp. GD03875
GCTAGGCGACCCCACAAAAACAGGTGAGGAAGCGGACTGGGCTCGCATGCGAGTTTACGAGCTGTAAATGAGCATTCCGAACCCGTTTTTAACGAAGCATCACCGAACGCAGGCACTTTTCGTACAGAGCCTGGTTGTTGCGCGCCTTGTGGGAGCGGATTTATCCGCGAATCGGAATGCCGCCCAGCCGCTCCCACAAGAGCAGGATTGCGCCACCAACACATAACGGGGACATAGCCTTTTTTATGCCCGCGGGTCGAGCAACCGTCTTCGCTCGCAGGCTGCTTTCGCCAACGCTCTCGAGGGTACGCTCCTGGCCGTTCGCTTGTGGCCAGACAAGACGAGGCCGTTTTCGTCTACCCTGGCTTGAAAACGGGCTTCCGGTGCCTCGTCCGGCCGGCTCCGATCTCATCCGCCCCACAGAATCCAGGCTCCGGCCTTTCAATCACACGATGCCTTCGCCCGGCTCCGGGCCGCCCTGCAGGATGCGTTGATGGTCAAGGAAACCGAAGAAGCCATGACTGGCCGCGAGCAGCTTCATCGGGATGGCTACATGCTGCTCCGTCGGGCGATTCCGGCCGAGTGGCTGGATGACCTGCGTGCCGTGTTCGATGCCGGCGTGCGGCCGCCGGACCAGTGGCCCGTGCCACGTGGCGCGGACTGGCGTCATTCGTTGCTGGACTTCGATGCGAAGATCCAGGCGGTGTGTCGTCTGCCCGAGGTGCTGGCGGTGGCTGGCGAGCTGATCGGAGAACGCTTCTTCCTCGCGCAGGTGGAAGGTCGCGAGCCTCTGGCCGGAGGCGGTCACCAGCGGCTGCACCGCGACCTGTCGGCCCAGCGGCCGGGCGACAGCGTGAACGCCCTGGCCTATTTCGATGATTACGGCCCCGGCAACGGCGCGACCCGCATCGTTCCCGGCAGCCATCGCCCCGAGCGGGGAGCGCCGCCATTCGACTTCGATGACGAATCCCGGTCCGTGCAGCTTGCAGGCTCAGCGGGCGACATCCTGGTGTTCGATGTCGACCTGGTGCATGCGGGCAGCCTGAACGCGAGCGGCACGCGCCGTCGTTCCATCCTGATCAGCTATTTTTCGGAGCCTCTGTACGCCTCGCACCTGGAAACGGCGGCCCTGCGAAACATCCGCATGGATACCACCGACCGGTTCGAGCCCTCGGACTTTGCCTTCGGGGGTCCCCAGCGCCTGACCATGCCCCTGCGGCCCACCCCGTGAAAAGAGGGATGGAGGTGGCCGGATACTGGCGAAGCGAGCCGCCACCCTTGACCACCCACGACCTGCCGATGCGCCTGCGCCTCGGCCCATAACAGGAGCACCTCCATGGCCGTCCACGTCGTCCGCTTCGAACACCAGAACCGCAGCCAGTGGGGCGTGATCCGCGACGGACGCATTTCCCGCGTGCCCGGCGAGTTCGCCACCACCGGCGACTTCATCGCCGGCAACGACCTGGCCGACCTGGCACGGCTGGACGGCGCGGAACTGGCCCTCGATGAAGTCACCCTGCTCGCCCCGGTGACGCGCAACCAGCAGTTCGTCTGCCAGGGCGCCAACTACCGCCAGCACATGATCGAGTCCGGCATGGACCCGGACGCCAAGCACTTCAACATGATCTTCACCAAGGCCAGCAGTTGCCTGGTGGCGGCGGACAGCCCGCTGATCAAGCCGCGCAACGTGCGCTTCCTCGACTACGAGATCGAGCTGGGCCTGGTGCTCAAGCGCGACATCACCGGCCCGCTGGCGGTCGACGATGACAACCTGCACGAATTCATCGCCGGCGTGGTGATCGTCAACGACTACTCGGCCCGCGACGTGCAGATTCCGCAGATGCAGTTCTACAAGGGCAAGAGCTTCCGCACCTTCGGCCCGGTCGGTCCCTACCTGTGCCTGCTGCAACCGGACGAGATGAAATACCTGAAGAACCTGCAGCTGCGCCTGACGGTGAACGGCCAGGTGCGCCAGAACGACAGCACCGCCAACCTGGTCCACGGCCCGGCGCAGACCCTCGTCGAACTATCCACCGTGCAGGACTTCGCCGCCGGCGACCTGATCGCCACCGGCACCCCGGCCGGCTGCGCCCTGTCCATCCCCTCGCCGGCCAAGCAACGCATCGCCGCCCTGCTGCCGGAAGCGACCAAGTGGAAGCTGTTCATGAAGGCCCAGGAGGGCCGCACCCAGTACCTCAAGGCCGGTGACCTGGTCGAGGCCAGCATCCGCAGCGGCGATGGCGTGGTGGACCTCGGAGTGCAGCGCAATCGGGTGGTCGAGGAAGCGTAGCGCTGTCCTCATGCGCAACCGGAGTCCGGGGAGAGATGCGCTCTCCCCGGGGCGGGGCTAGAAGCGATAGTCGAGCGAAGTACCGACCTGATACGGGTGCCCGTCATCGCCAGCTAAGGTCGTGGACGCGCTGAGCGCCACGCTCAGGTTGTCGCTCAACGCGAGAGAGACACCGCCGCCGACCACCCCCATGGTCTCGCGACTCGAAGTCATCCACCGAGGTGCGGATCGGCAATAGCGGTGCCTGCTCGTGCGGTTCCTGTCGCCGAACTCGTGCTGCCAGGTCAGGTTCAGTCCGGCCAGCGACAGAGAACGGCGTGCGAGCTGTACGCCCGCCTCGCCGGCCTTCGACGTGAGGGTCTGTCCATCGACCCGATAGGCGAGCAGCGCATCGCCGTGCTCCCGGTCCACATCAGCCCGGTCACAGACGGTTAACGGCGCGGCCTTTGCAGACGTCCGCATCATGTACGGAAAGCGAGGCTCCGTCCTTGGGAGGATCCTCGCGCCTGATGGACGAACACGGAGCTGAAGGCGCAATCATAGGTGGAAATGGCCCGCAGCCTCCGGCTGGTAAAGCACTTTCCTGATCGCAATCCGGCGGGTCCGATCAGCAATTCGCCAGTCGATGGCGTCCCCCTCCTGATAGCCCAGGATGGCAGCGCCGATGTCGGAACACACGGAATGCTTCCCGGTGGTGGTGTCTGCGTCTTCCGGGTAGACCAAGGCCACTTCGATCTCTTCTTCGTCCAGCTGCAGCAAAGCCCTGGAGTTCATCGTGACGACATTGCACGCCACCTGCTGCGGCCTGACGACAATGGCGCGTTCAAGCTCATGTTCGAGTTCAACAACGGCCGGGCCTTGCTCGAACGCGATCAGACTCTCGAGCCTGGTTTTGTCGATTTCAGTGATGTAGATCCTAGTGGAGTCGCCAACGGTGCCTTCGCGCAAGAACTGGAGATAGCGCCCCGCCGTCATGGAAAAGGATTTCAATGCAGGCGTTTCGCTCTCAAGCAGAAAGCCGCTGCGCAGAAAGGCTTTCAGCGAGCGCACGTTGTCCGGGTGGATCTTGGCGATGAGCTTTTCGGCCCGCATGTCGAGGAAGGCCAGTTTCATGCCTTCGCGGATCGTGCTGGCGCCAAGGTTTCGGCCCCATTTGTCGCTGTCTCCGATGACCAGAACTATTTCGCAATTTGCCCCGGTCTTGATGAGGCGGACAAAACCCACCGGAGCGTCATGCCGGTCATAGGCCATGAAGAATCGGCCGCCCCGGTTGAATAGATGGGTCAGGATCGGTAATTGAGTACGATCGATGGCTTGCTCGATGAAGCGTGAGGTATGACGTGAATCGCTCAGGTAGCAGGTGACGCGCTCATCCTCCAACCAGTCCATCAGCGTCAGCGCGTGTGCCCGAGTAATTTCAGGGCACAGCGAAATGAAAGGCTTGTTCATCTTCACCACACTTGTCTGTAAAGAATGAAAGCCCTTCATGGCTATGGCCATGACGGTTCTTTCGGCAACCGGCTATCTTAAGACATTACGCAGGTAATGCCGAACAGCCTGGAGTTCGAGGGGGCCACCGTTTTGCCGAACCCGAACCAGTCAAGCGCTCAAGCATCCCGTATGCGCCGGTAGCCCCGTCAGACAGCAGTGGCGCACTTGTGGCCGCAGTAGCTATGGCCGATAGCTGCCTTTGCCAGCATCCACACCTGCCGAGCAACAGTGGTCAGCGCTGCTCCCCTACGACACTTGCTCCATCGTAAAGAACAGCGACCGCCACCTCGACAAGCCCGGAAAAAACCGTATCTCATCCACCCTGTAGCTGCTCCGCTTGAGACCCCATGCCCTTCACCCTCCGCCCCGCCACCCTCGACGAAGCCGATCTCCTGCCCGAGGTCGAGCGCTCCGCCGCCCTGGCCTTCCGCTCGATAGAGGACTTGGACTGGCTTGCCGACGGGGAGCCGATGGCGGCGGAGCGGCATCGCCTGTCGATCGCGCAATCTACTTGCTGGGTGGCGGTGGACGATGCGAAGCGGATTCATGGGTTTCTCAGCGCGGAACGGCAGGCCGAGGCGCTGCATGTGCATGAGGTGTCCGTTCGCCACGGCAGCCAGGGCAACGGCCTGGGCCGCAGGCTGGTGGAGGCGGCGATGGAATATGCACGGTCGGAGGGGCTGCGCTGCGTGACCTTGACGACCTTCGCGGAGGTGCCGTGGAACGCACCGTTCTATGAACGCCTGGGCTTCCGGCGTATTCCGCCGGCGGCGCTGGATCGGCGGCTGGCGGAGCAGCTCGCGGCGGAGTACGCGCAGGGCTTCGCGCCGGGGAGCCGTTGCGCGATGGCCTGGGAGGTTCCCCGGTGATCCTGCGGAAGAAACCCCGGCCTCGCGGCCAGGGCTGACCTTAATTGCGCAAGCGCACCCTCGTGAGGTGCGCACGGGCACTTCAGCGTCTGTTGGCCAGGCGCTGCACGGTGCTCACCAGCAGGTCGACCTCGTCCACCGTGTTGTAGAAGGCCAGCGACGGGCGCACCGTGGCCTCCACGCCGAAGCGGCGCAGGATCGGCTGCGCGCAGTGGTGGCCGGAACGCACGGCGATGCCTTCGCGGTTCAGCGCCGCGCCGACTTCCTCGGTGCGATAGCCGTCGAGGACGAAGGACAGCACGCTGGCCTTGTGCGCCGCGGTGCCGATCAGGCGCAACCCGGGGATCGGCGCCAGGCCGCGGGTGGCGTACTGCAGCAGGTCGTGCTCGTAGCGCTGGATGTTCTCCAGGCCCAGCCGATCCACATAGTCCAGCGCCGCCCCCAGTCCCACCGCGTCGGCGATGTTGCCGGTGCCAGCCTCGAAGCGCGCCGGGGCCGGCTGGTACACCGTCTTCTCGAAGGTCACGTCGGCGATCATGTTGCCGCCGCCCTGCCAGGGTGGCAGCTGCTCGAGCAGGTCCTTCTTGCCGTAGACCACGCCGATGCCGGTGGGGCCGAAGATCTTGTGCCCGGAGAACACGAAGAAGTCGGCGTCCAGCGCCTGCACGTTGACCCGCAAGTGCGAGACCGACTGCGCGCCGTCCACCAGCACCCGCGCGCCGACCGCATGGGCCAGGCCGATGATCTCGGCCACCGGCGTCACGGTGCCCAGGGCGTTGGAGACCTGGGTGACGGATACCAGCTTGGTGCGCGGGCAGAGCAATCTCGCGTATTCCTCGAGAATGATCTGCCCCGTGTCGTCCACCGGAATCACCCGAATCTTCGCCCCCACTTCGGCCGCCAGCTGCTGCCAGGGCACGATGTTGGCGTGGTGTTCCAGTTGGGAAACGATGATCTCGTCGCCCGCGCCGATGAACTTGCGGCCGAAGGTGTTGGCGATCAGGTTGATGCCTTCGGTGGCGCCACGGACGAAGACGATCTCCTCCTCCGAGCGCGCGCCGAGGAAGCGCCGCACCTTGCTCCGCGCGCCCTCGTAGGCGTCGGTGGCGCGCGCCGCCAGTTCGTGCGCGGCGCGGTGGATGTTGGAGTTCTCGTGCTCGTAGAAGTGGCTGATGCGCTCGATCACCTGGCGCGGCTTCTGGGTGGTGGCGGCGTTGTCGAACCACACCAGCGGCTTGCCGTTGACCCGCTCCTGCAGGATCGGGAAGTCGCGGCGCACGGCGTTGACGTCGAAGCTACCCGAGGCCTGGGGCTGGCCGCCCGGCTGCGGAGCCTTCTCCAGGCGTGGCGCGCCGCCCTGGTCGAGGAAGTAGAACTGCCCGCTACCGCCAGGTTGCCCGCGCGGAGACGCTTCCGGCTCGGCGAGGATCGACTGGAGGATCTGCCCCAACTCATCGCCGCCGGGCAGGCCGTGGCTCTGCGCGGAGACGCGGTCCTCCCCCGCCGGCGCGGCCACGGGCGGCGCCTGGTCGGCGAAGTAGTAGCTCGATGGCGCCGGCGCCCCGCCGCCACCCGGCGACTGGACGATGGAAGCCCCCGGGTAGACCTGCGGAATCGCCGCCGTGTAGGCCTGCGGCGAGCCGAGGTCGAGGCCGTCCGCCGTACCCGCCGGCGGGGTCGCCGCCAGCGGCGCCTCGTGGGCGCTCAGGTTCGTCGCATCGAAGCCGCGCGGCTCCTCCCCGGGCTTGGCCGAGAACAGCTCGTTGGCCAGCCGCGCCAGACCGTCCAGGTCCGGCAGGCCGGCGGCCCGGGGTTCACTTGTAGGTATCTGGATAGTCATGGTACTTGCCGACCTCCACGTCATCGAGCACAGCCAGGGCATCCTCGGTCAGCACCGCCAGGGAGCAGTACAGCGAGATCAGGTAGGACGCGATCGCGTTGCGGTTGATGCCCATGAAGCGCACGGACAGGCCCGGGCTCTGCTCGCCGGCCACGCCCGGCTGGTACAGGCCGATCACGCCCTGGCGCTTGTCGCCCACGCGCAGCAGCAGAATCTTGGTCTTGCCGTTCTCGTCGAACGGCACCTTGTCCGACGGGATCAGCGGCAGGCCGCGCCAGGTGATGAACTGTGAGCCGAACAGGCTGACGGTGGGCGGCGGCACGCCACGGCGGGTGCACTCACGGCCGAAGGCGGTGATGGCCAGCGGGTGGGCGAGGAAGAAGGCCGGCTCCTTCCACACCCTGGCGATCAGTTCATCGAGGTCGTCCGGGGTCGGCGCGCCGGTCAGGGTGGAGATGCGCTGGGTCGGGTCGACGCTGGCCAGCAGGCCGTACTCGGGGTTGTTGATCAGCTCGTTTTCCTGGCGCTCCTTGATGGTCTCGATGGTCAGGCGCAGTTGCTCGCGAATCTGGTCGTGCGGGCTGCTGTAGAGGTCGGAGACGCGGGTGTGCACGTCGAGGATGGTGGTCACCGCGTTGAGGAAGTACTCGCGCGGCGCCTCCTCGTAGTCGACGAAGGTCTGCGGTAGCACCGCCTCGTCGCGCTGGGAACAGGCGACCTGCACGTTGAGCGGGTTCTTCACCTTGTTCAGGCGGAAGATGCCCGCCTCCACGGGCGTCCACTGCAGCAGGTGGACCAGCCAGCGCGGGGTGATGGTGGAAAGTTGCGGTACGGTCTTGGTCGCGTTCGCCAGCTGCCGGGCGGCACTGTCGCCGAGGGCCAGACGTACATCCTGATTGTCAGCCATGAATCACTCCTGTTGCGTTCTTATGGCGCGCAAAGGCCCGCCGGCCGCCGCGAGGGCGACCGTGGAGGGTGTGCGCGCAGGTTGGCCGCAGGGCCGCCGGGGTCTACCCGGCGTTGCCTGCCTGGTGTTGCAGGCTCGCCTGGGTGACGTTGCTGCCGGGCGGCACGCTGCGCGTCAGCCAGACGTTTCCACCGATGGTGGAGCCCTTGCCGATGGTGATGCGGCCGAGGATGGTGGCCCCGGCGTAGATCACCACGTCGTCTTCGACGATGGGATGGCGGGCCTGGCCCTTGTGCAGCTGGCCCGTCTCGTCGGCGGTGAAGCGCTTGGCGCCCAGGGTCACCGCCTGGTAGATGCGCACCCGGTTGCCGATCACCGCCGTCTCGCCGATCACCACGCCGGTGCCGTGGTCGATGAAGAAGCTGTGGCCGATCTGCGCGCCGGGGTGGATGTCGATGCCGGTGGCCGAATGGGCGATCTCCGCGCCGATGCGCGCCAGCAGCGACAGGCCGGCGCGGTACAGGTGGTGGGCCAGGCGGTGGTGGATGACGGCGAGGATGCCGGGGTAGCACAGCAGCACCTCGTCGACGCTGCGCGCGGCCGGGTCGCCGGCATAGGCGGCGATCACGTCGCTGTCGAGCAGGCGGCGCAGGCCCGGCAGAGCGGCGGCGAAGTCGCGCACGATCTGCACCGCGTCGGCGTCGCTGCCCTCCTCCGGCTCGCCGCGCTGGCGGGCGGCATGGCGCAGCTCCAAGCGCACCTGGCCGAGCAGGCTGTTGAGCGCGCTGTCCAGGGTGTGGCCGACGTAGAAGTCCTCGCTCTCCTGGCGCAGGTCGCTGGGGCCGAGGCGCATGGGGAACAGCGCGCCGCAGAGGTCGGCGAAGATCACCTCCAGGGCCTGGCGCGACGGCAGTTCGCGGCTGCCCAGCTCGCGGGCGCGGCCGGTGCTGCTGCGCCACTCGGCGCGGGCGGCGCGCAGCTGGTCGACGATCTGGTCGAGCTGCCAGTTGACCGGCTTCGCCACAGCCTCGGTCGGGGTCTGGATGAGGCCGGCGAGGCCGGCGGAGAGCTTGTTGGACATGGGGAATCCTTGGGACCGTGGGAAGTCTGCCGTGCGTCGGCCTCGCGTCAGCGGCGGACCGGGAAGCGACCTCCCCGGATGATCATCGGGCGCCGCGCCCGCGCCGCCTCGCAGAGTTTGGGCCGCGACGGCTGGCGACAGGTTCCGGGCGCCTGCGCGCGCTCAGTCCTGCACCCACGGCAGGCCCCAGTGGCGCCAGCCGCCGGTATCGCCGCGCTGCCGCTGGCCGTCCAGGTCGCCCTCGAAGCCCTCCAGCACGTTGAACACCTGGGTGAAACCGGCCTCGGTGGCGGCCCTGGCGGCAGCGGCCGAGCGCTTGCCGCTGCGGCACAGCAGCACCAGCACCTGGTCGCGGCCGGCCTTGTTCTCCAGTTCGCGCAGGAAGCGCGGGTTCTTGATCAGCGCCGGGCCGGTCTGCCAGGCGACGTGGGCGCTGCCCGGCACGCGGCCGACGTACTTGAGTTCCTCGGCGGTGCGCACGTCCACCAGGGTGACGGCGCCGGCCTCGGCCAGGGCCCAGGCCTCCGGCGGGTACAGGCTGCCGGCGTAGGCGTTGCCCTGCTCGACGCCACGGGCGCGGCCGCGGGCCAGCAGCTCGCCGCTGGCGATCTCCAGCACGCTGCGCAGGCTGGCGGGACGAAGGGTGTTGGGGGTGATTTCTACAACCGGCATGGGCGAGTCCTCTAGTGGGCTAGTCGGGGTCGGCAGAAGGTCTGCACCGCCTCGTTGAGGGCTACTCTATGCCCGGCCTCATATAACTAAAAAATAATTAATAATTTTATTTATCAAACTTTATTGAATATGAGATTTCGTGAGGCATTCCCGGATTGCATCCGGGCTACGGCGGCGGTTCAGCATGTTGAACGCAACGCGGGTTTCACCCGCCCTACGCCGCGGACCGTAGGGCGGGTGAAACCCGCGAAGACAACCACTCAAGCCAACTCGCGCAGGTAGCTCCAGGGGTAGATACCCTTGTCGTGGCCATCGCTGAACACCAGCTGCACGCCGTAACCCTGCTGGCCGATGGCGCGCAGGCGCACCTCGGCCGGCGCCGCGTCGATGCGCCCGTGCAGACGCGCGGCGCGGCACTGCGAGCAGGGGCAGGCGGCGCGCAGGCGGGCGTGGCTGAGCTGGCTGACCTGGCCGTCCGGCCATTCCAGGCGCAGCTGGCCGTCGGCGCTGCGCAGGGCGCTGGGCGCGTTCATCGCGGTGTGCCCTGCAACTGGCCGAGGGCGATACGCACGGCCTTGCGCACCTCGGGGTCGCCATCGTTCTCCGCCGCCTGTAGGGCCGGCAGCGCGGACGGATCGGCCAGCTCGCCGAGGGCCAGGGCCGCCTCCTTGCGCAGGTTGCTGATGCTGTGGCCGAGCAGCTCGACCAGCGCGCTCAGCGCGCCGGCGAAACGCAGCTTGCCAAGGGAACGGGCGGCGCGCAGGCGCACCTGCCAGTAGCCGTCGGCCAGGGCCTCGACCAGCGCCGGGCCAGCATCGCCCTGGCCGACCTTGCCCAGGGTGGTGGCGGCCTCCTCGCGCACCTGCCATTCGCGGTCGCGCAGGGCCGCGCGCAGGGCCGGCAATACGCTGGCGTCGCTGGCCAGGCCGAGGGCGCCGGTGGCGGCGCGGCGCACTTCGGTGTCCGGGTCGGTGCTGGCCAGGCTCGCCAGCGCCGGCAGCGCCTCGCCGCGCTTGAGCCAGCCGAGGATGCCGACCGCCTCGCGGCGGACGAAGGCATCGCCGTCGCCCAGCGCCGACAGGGCCAGCGGCGCGGCCTCGGCCAGGCGCAACTCGCGCAGGGCGCGCAAGGCGCTGGCACGGACGAAGGCGTCGGCGTGGCCGACCCAGGGCAGGATCACCCGGCCCGCCTCGGCGCTCTTCAGTTCGGAGAGGCTCTGCGCGGCGGCGGCGCGCACCGCCTCGTCGGCGTCGGCCAGGGCGGCGCACAGGGCGGCCACCACCTCGGGCTCTTCCCAGGCCTCCAGCAGGCGCGCGGCCTCGGCGCGCACGTCGGCGTCCGGGTCGGCGGCCAGGGCGTGGGTCAGCCAGGGCAGGCCCTCGGGGTCTTCCAGGTCGGCCAGTTCGATCAGGGCGATGCGGCGCACGCCGGCGTCGTCGGCCTCCAGGCGCGGCAGCAGGTCGAGGATGTCCGGGTTGTCGGTGGTCAGGTCGGCAATAAGAACGGTCATAGGGCGATTCGCAGTGGCGGATGTTCAGTGGTGGGCAAGCCCAGCGGTGTGAGGCGCGGCAGTTCGCGGCCGTCCTCGTGGCGCAGCAGGTCCAGGCAGTGGCGCTTGAGGTGGACGAAGCCGGGGCTGGTCAGCAGGCTGGCGTTGCGCGGGCGCGGGAAGTCCAGGCGTAGGTCTTCGATGAAACGGCCCGGCCGCGGGCTCATCACCAGGATGCGGTCGGCGAGGAACAGCGCCTCGTCGATGTCGTGGGTGACGAACACAACGGTGGTACGGATGCGCGTCCAGATATCCAGCAGCAGTTCCTGCATGCGCGCACGGGTCTGCGCATCGAGGGCGCCGAACGGCTCGTCCATCAGCAGCAGGCGCGGCCGGTTGATCAACACGCGGGCGATCTCGGCGCGCTGTTGCATGCCGCCGGAGAGCTGGTTGGGCCAGCGCGTGGCGAAGTCCTGCAGGCCAACCAGACGCAGCATCTCGGCGGCCTGGCGACGGCGCTCGGCCTTGCCGATGCCCTGCATCTTCAGGCCGAAGGCGACGTTGTCCAGCACGCTGCGCCAGGGCAGCAGGGTGTGGTGCTGGAACACCATGCCGCGCTCCGGCAACGGGCCGGCCACCGGCGCGTTATCCACCAGCAGGCTGCCGCCAGCCGGACGCAGGTGACCGGCCAGAGCGCCAAGCAGGGTCGACTTGCCGCAGCCGGACGGGCCGAGGATGCAGACGAACTCGCCGGGCTCGACGGCGAAGTCCAGCGCCTGCACCGCCTCGAAGGCGTCGCGACCCTGGCCGAGACGGATAGACAGCTGGCGGCCGTCGATGCGGCCGGGCTCGGGGGCTTTCTGGTAGACGCTCATCGCTGTGCTCCGCTGCGGTACCAGGGCGTGGTCAGGCCGCCGAGGCGCTTGACCAGGCCGCTGCTGGCCATGCCGAGCAGGCCGATCAGCAGCATGCCGACGACGATGTCCGGGTAGTTCTGGATGGTGTAGGACTCCCAGGTGTAGTAACCGATGCCGAATTGGCCGGAGATCATCTCGGCGGTGACCAGGCAGAACCACGAGGTGCCCATGCCGATGGCCAGGCCAGTGACGATACTCGGCGCCGCACCTGGCAGGATCACCTCGCGCAGGATGGCCAGGCGCCCTGCCCCGAGGCTGCGCGCCGAGGCGATCAGGCGCGGGTCGACGCCCTCCACGCCGTGGATGGTGTTGAGCAGGATGGGGAACAGCGCGCCGGTGAAGGTGATGAACACCATCGACAGCTCCGACGACGGAAACATCAGGATGGCCAGGGGAATCCAGGCCACCGCGGGAATCGGCCGCAGCACTTCCAGCGGCGGCAGCAGGCTGTCCTCGGCCCATTTCGAGCGGCCGATGACCAGGCCCAGCAGCACGCCGATCACGGCGGCAGCGAGGTAGCCGGCGAACACCCGGCCCAGGCTGCTGGTCAGGTGCGCCAGCAACTGGCTGGACTGCAGCAGTTGCCAGGCCGCATCGAGCACCGCGCCGGGCGTGGGCACGTAGGTGAAGGTGAGCAGGCCCAGGTCCAGCCGCGCGGTGGCGGCCACCTGCCAGAACAGCAGGCAGGCGGCCAGCGAGGCGAGGCGCAGGGGCCAGCGGTAGAAGGAGGAAAGACTCATCATCGGCTCCAGTGGTCGGCCTACGAGTAGGGTGCGCCGCGCGCACCGGGAAGCCCGAAGCGGACTCCGGTGCGCACGGCGCACCCTACGGCGCCCGGCTCGCGTTATCGCTGCGCCACCAGGCTCTGGTTGGCGCTGACGAAGTCCAGGGCGGTGCCGCCGTGCTGCTGGGCGTAGGCCTCGGCCTGGTCCTTGAGCAGGAAGGCGCTCAGCTCGCCCTTGCCGTTGCGCACGAACCAGGCCTGGTTGGCCAGCAGCTTGATCCCGCTGTCGGCGGCCTGGGCGTAGATGGCGCGGATGTCCTTGCCCTCCTCCTCCAGCGCGGCCAGGGCCTTGAGCGCGGCTTCCGGCGAACTGTAGTGGCGCACCTTGTCCTCACCGCGCACCCAGATCTGCGCCAGGCGCTTGAAGTCGGTGATCGGCTGGCCGGTCAGCGCATCGTTGGCCTTCAGCGGCAGCGGCTGGTAGTCGGCCAGGGCCTTTTCGTAGTCCTTGCCGGCCTGCTTGAAGGCGGCACGGATGTACTGGTCGTCGACGAACCGGTCCACGTCCAGGCCGCGGTCGGTCTTCTTCAGCAGCTTGAGGGTGTCGATGGAGGTGGCCAGCGCCTGGCGGTATTCCGGCTTCCAGGTCAGGTCGCGGGTCTGCAGGCCGAGCGGGCCGTGGAACAGGTAGTTCACCTCGGCCTCGATGCCGGTGACCTTCTCGATCAGCTCGCTGTACTTCTCGGGCTGCTCGGCGATCAGGCGGTCCGCCTCCAGGCTGGCGCGCAGGTAGGCGGTGACCACTTCCGGGTACTTCTTCGCGTACTCGGCATCGACCAGAGCGCCGTGGAAAGTCGGCGCGTTGGCCTGGGAGCCGTCGTAGATCTTGCGGGCGAAGCCACGGTTGGGGAACAGCTCGGCGAACGGCACGAAGTCGGCGTGGGCCTCGATGCGGTTGCTGCGCAGGGCGGAACCGGCGATCTCCGGCGCCTGGGCGATGATGCGCACGTCCTTCTGCGGGTCCCAGCCCTGGGCGGCGACGGCGCGCAGCAGCATGCCGTGGGCGGTGGAGGCGAACGGCACGGAGATGGTCTTGCCCTTCAGCTCGGCCAGCGACTGCACGCTGGAGGACGCCGGCACCACGATGCCGTTGCCGCTGCCGCGGGTGCTGCCAGACAGCACGCTGAGGAACAGGCTGCGCTTGCCGGCGTCGAGGTGGGCGACGCCGTTGAACGAGCCGGGGAAGTCGGCCATGGCGCCGAAGTCCAGCTTGCCGGCGACCATCTCGTTGGTCAGCGGCGCGCCGCTGGTGAAGTTCTTCCACTCGATATCGTATTTCACGCCCTCGTACTTGCCGTCCTTCGGCAGGTACTTGTCGAGCAGGCCCAGCTCACGGATGAGCAGGCCGCCGGTGGCGCAGTTGATGGTGGTGTCCTGGGTGCCGATGGCGACGCGAATGGTCCCGGCGGGCAGCTCGGCATTGGCATGAACGGTGGCGATGGCCAGGGCGAGGCCGGCCAGGGTGGTACGCAAGCGCATGGGATTGTCCCCTCGAATCGTAGTTATGGAATCGTCTCCGCCAGTCGGTCGGCCGGTGGGAAACGAGGGGTGTTGCATCAGGCGTCCGGCGGCGGGCCGGATGGCATTGGTATTCGTGGTATCGCGTAGGGTGCGCTGTGCGCACCGAGCCGGAGTTGCGGTGCGCGCAGCGCACCCTACGGTTTCGCGCGGGTTGCACCCGCCCTACGGTTCAGCGCAGCAGGTAAGGGATTTCCACCTTCACCGCGCCGGTCGGGCAGTCCTTCTCGCAGGGCATGCAGTACCAGCACTCGTCGAAGGCCATGTAGGCCTTCTGGGTGGCCGGGTTGATCGCCAGCAGGTCCATCGGGCAGACCTCGACGCACACGGTGCAGCCCTTGTGGGCGATGCACTTGTCTTCGTCGACGGTCACCGGCGCGTTGCTGCGGAAGAAGATTTCCTGGGGCTGGTAGGCCATGTCACGGTTCCTTGGAGCCTCGTGGCCCTCTGCTGTCTCGAATGGCGGGAGCGGCTGGCGGTATTCCGCCTGGCGGCGAAAAGCTTCGCGGACAAGTCCGCTCCCACAGGTTTCCTGCCTAGGCGGCGTCGCTGCGCACCCGCAGGCGCGCGTAGGCGTGCTGTTCCTCGTCGTCGAGCGGGATCAGGTAGGGCTCGACGGGTTTCTTGAAGCTGGTCATGGCGCCGTCATCGCCTTTCTTCAGGTGGCAGTGGACGAACCACTCGGCGTCGTTGCGCTGCGGGTGGTCGACCCGGTGGTGGTACAGCCCCCAGCGGCTCTCGGCGCGGAACAGCGAGGCACGGGCGGCCATCTCGGCGCAGTCGCGGATCACGCTGACTTCCAGGGCGCGCATCAGCTCGTGGGGGTTGCTGGCCTTGAGCTGGTCGAGGTCACGCTCGATGTCGGCGAAACGGGTCAGGCCGATCTCCATCTTCTTGGTCACCTTGGGCGGCTGCAGGTAGTCGTTGACCATGCGCCGCAGCTTGTACTCGACCTGGGCCGGCGGCAGGCCGTGCTCGCGGTTGAGCGGCGCATAGACCCGCGCCCGCTCGCGCTCGACCTGCTGCGCGTCCACCTCGGTGAAGTCGCGCCCGGCGATGTACTCGGCGGCGTTGACCCCGGCGAACCAGCCGTAGGTGAAGGCGCCGAGCATGTAGTTGTGCGGCACCGCGGCCATGTCGCCGGCGGAGTACAGGCCCTTCACGCTGGTCTCGGCCTTCTCGTTGACCCACACGCCCGAGGCGCTGTGGCCGGAGCAGAAGCCGATCTCGGAGATGTGCATCTCGACCATCTGCGAGCGGTAGTCGGTGCCGCGGTTGGCGTGGAACTGGCCGCGGCTGGGGCGCTCGTTGCTGTGCAGGATTTCCTCGATGTTCTGGATGGTCTCCTCGGCCAGATGGTCGAGCTTGAGGAACACCGGGCCATTGCCGCCCTCCAGTTCCTGGTGGAACTCCCACATCATCTGCCCGGACCAGTAGTCGCACTCGATGAAGCGCTCGCCCTTGTTGTTCGCCGTGTAGCCGCCCAGCGGGCCGGTCACGTAGGCGCAGGCCGGGCCGTTGTAGTCCTTGATCAGCGGGTTGATCTGGAAGCACTCCAGGTTGGCCAGCTCGGCGCCGGCGTGGTAGGCCATGGCGTAGCCGTCGCCGGCGTTGGTCGGGTTCTCGTAGGTGCCCATCAGGTAGCCCGAGGACGGCAGGCCCAGGCGCCCGGCGGCGCCGCAGGCGAGCACCACAGCCTTGGCGCGGATCAGGTGGAAGTCCGCGGTGCGGCAATCGAAGCCCATCACCCCGTTCACCGCGCCCTCGGCGTCGGTGAGCAGGCGGGTGGCGATGACCCGGTTGGTGATCTCCACCCGCGCGCGCTTGAGCTGGCGGTACAGCACCTTCTTGATGTCGTGCCCCTCGGGCATCGGCAGCACGTAGGCGCCCATGTGGTGGACCTTCTTCACCGCGTAGTCGCCGGTCTCGTCCTTCTCGAATTTCACGCCCCAGCGGTCGAGCTGCTCGATGGTCTCGAAGCTCTTGGTGGCGTATGCGTACACAGCCGCCTGGTTGACGATGCCGTCGTTGGCGATGGTGATTTCCTTGGTGTACTGCTCCGGCGTGGCGTGGCCGGGGATCACCGCGTTATTGAGGCCGTCCATGCCCATGCTGATGGCCCCACTGCGCTTGACGTTGGCCTTGTCCAGCAACAGCACGCGCAGCTCGCGGTTGGCCTCCTTGGCCTTGATCGCGGCCATCGGGCCGGCGGTACCGCCGCCGATCACCACCAGGTCGTATTCGCGTTCGATGGTGTTCATGCGTGGGAGCCCTTCTGGCGGTCGATGCGCAGGCGGTACTGGAAGGCGTCGCCGCGGTAGTAGAGGTATTCGAAGTCCAGCGGCGTGCCGTCGGCGGCGTGGGTCAGGCGCTCGATGCGCATGATCGGCGCGCCCTCCTCCACATCCAGCGCGCGGGTCAGGTCGGCGTCGGCGAGCACCGCGTCGATGGCCAGGTCGGCGTGGCCGAGGGCGATGCCGCAGTCGTTCTCGATGATCAGGAAGATGTCGCGGGCCACCAGGTCGGCCTTCTCCAGCTTCTCGCCGACGGCACGCGGCACGTAGGTGACTTCCAGCGACACCGGCTCGCGATTGACCAGGCGCACGCGCTTGATCTCGCTGACCGGCGCGCCCTCCTCCAGCCCCAGCCGCTCGGCGACCCGGGCGCTGGCCGGCAGGTGTTTGAGGCCGATCAGACGGTTGATCACCTCGTAGCCCATCTGCGACATGGATTCGGCCAGGCCCTGCAGGGTGCTGACGTTCTGGAACGCCTTGGGCTTGGCGACGAAGGTGCCCTTGCCGTGGATCTTGAAGATCAGCCCTTCCTTCTGCAGGTCGCCCAAGGCCTGGCGCACGGTGATGCGGCTGACACCGAACGCCTGGCCCAGCTCGTTCTCCGAGGGCATGCGGCTGTGCGGCGGGTAGGTGCCGTCGAGGATGCGCCCGCGCAGCAGCTCCTTGAGCTGGCTGTACAGCGGTACGGGGGACAGGGGAAGCAGTTCGGCCATCGTTTTCTTCTCGCGCTCTCAACTTGTCATAACAAGATGTGATGAGAAGATAGGAGATATAAGAACCTCAGAACAAATACGAATTTCGCATAACCATATATGCGTTAGGCCAGACGCTGGCGCCGTACTAGCGACGCAGCTTGGCGCAGTGGTCCTCGGGCGGATTGGCGGCGGTGTACCAGACGTAGTCGGCGCTGCCCGGGGCCGGCTCCCGGCCGACCTCGGCGAGGATCAGCACGGCGTTGCCCGCGCCAGCGCCCAGGTCGCTCAGGTGCAGCGGCACGCCCAGGTCCCGGTGCACGTGGAAGGCGCCGGCCAGCAGCATGGCCGGTTGCGGCGCCTCTGCCAGGCGCCGGGCCATGCGCCGGTCGCGCTGCTGCTGCACGGCGAGCATGGCCGGGATCTGGCTGTCCGGCAGCAGGCCGCAGTGGGATTCGCGGATGTCCTGCTCCAGCTTCTCTTGCACCGCCGGTGCGCTGGAGGCCGGCCCCTCCAGCGCCGGGCGCTGGCGGTAGATGTCCATGATCTCGGCCCGCTCCAGGTTGGCCGCCAGCAGCGGATAGGGCTGGCGCAGCTGGTACTGCACCAGCGCGCCGTACAGGCCCCAGTCCCAGCCGGCCTGCCAGTCCAGCGCGGCATAGGCGTCGGCCGGCGGACGGCCGGCGCGGGTCTCGGCCTGGGCGCGGTCGACCGCCGCCTGCTGGCCCGGGCCGATCATCTCCATCAGCACGCTGCCCTGCGGGCGCCGGGCCGCCAGCTCGCGTGACAGCCAGAGCTGCAGGGCGTGGTGGTCGGGGTTGTCATGCTGCTCGCCGACCAGCACCCGCGGCGCGGCGGCCAGGCGCTCGACCAGTTGCTCGGGGCTAATCCGCGCGCCGCTGGCCAGTTCGACGATCTGGCCCAGCCGGGCATGGTCGCGGCCTTCCGGGGCGATCGGCGCCGGCGGCGGCAGCACGCCGCGGGACTGGCAGGCGGCCAGCAGGCAGAAGCAGCAGAGCAGAAGGATTCGCATGGGAGGCTCCCGAAGATTGTTCAGCGCGCCACGATCAACGGGTGGCCGCGCTCCGGATGGCGCTGGATCAGCACGTCGAGGCCGAACACCTCGCGCAGGGGCTCGGCCTGCAGCACCTCGACCGGGCTGCCGAAGGCGTGGGCGCGGCCCTGCTGCAGCAGCAGGATGCGGTCGCAGTAGCGCGCCGCCAGGTTGAGATCGTGGAGGATCACCAGCACCGCCGCGCCCTGGCCGGCGAAGTCACGCACCGCCTGCAGGGTGGTGTGCTGGTGCAGCGGGTCGAGGGCGGAGGTCGGCTCGTCCAGCAGCAGCACCTGCCCTTCCCCGCCCGGCCACAGCTGCGCCAGCACCCGCGCCAGGTGCACGCGCTGGCGCTCGCCGCCGGACAGCGCCAGGTAGCTGCGCCCGCGCAGGTGCTCGGCATCCGCCGCGCGCAGGGCCGCGTCGACGATCTCGGCGTCGCGCTGGCGGCCGCTGGCGTGGGGCAGCCGGCCCATGCCGACCACGTCGACCACCGGGAAGGCGAAGCTCAGGGTCGAACTCTGCGGCAGCACCGCCAGGCGCCGCGCCCGCTCCTGGCCGGACCAGTCGCCGAGGGGCCGCTCGTCGAGCAGCACGCTGCCGGTGGCCGCGCCCAACTCGCCGCACAAGGCGCCGAGCAGGGTGCTCTTGCCTGCGCCGTTGGGGCCGAGCACGCCGAGTACCTCGCCGGGCGTCAGGGCGAGGTCGATCCCTTCCAGCACCAGCGTGCGGCCGCGGCGCACGCTCAGCCCGTTCGCGCACAGCATCAGGTCCGCCCCCGCACCAGCAGATAGAGGAAGAACGGCGCCCCGATCAGCGCCGTGACGATGCCGATTGGCAGCTCGGCCGGGGCCAGCACCAGGCGCGCCGCCAGGTCGGCCAGCAGCAGCAGGCTGGCGCCGGCCAGCAGCGAGGCCGGCAGCAGCACCCGGTGGTCCGGCCCGACCAGCAGGCGCATCAGGTGCGGCACCACCAGGCCGATGAAGCCGATCAGCCCCGCCGCCGCCACGGCCGCGCCGACGCCCAGCGCCGTGCACAGCACCAGTTCGAGCTTGAGCCGCTCGACGTCGAAGCCCAGATGGCGGGCCTCCGACTCGCCGAGCAGCAGCGCGTTGAGCGCCGAGGCCCGGCGCGGCAGCCACAGGGCCACGCCGAGGGCCACCAGCAGCAGCGGCCACAGGCGCGGGTAGCTGGCGCCGTTGAGGCTGCCGAGGTTCCAGAAGGTCAGGCTGCGCAGGGTGGCGTCGTCTGCCAGGTAGGTGAACAGGCCGACGCCGGCGCCGGACATGGCGGTCAGCGCGACGCCGGCCAGCAGCATGGTGGCGACGTTGGTCTGCCCGTCACGTCGGCCGAAGCGGTAGACCACGGCGGTCACCGCCAGGCCGCCACCGAAGGCGCAGAGCGACAGCAGGTACGGCGCCCACAGCGGCGGCAGGCCGCCGATCAGGCTGCCGCCGACGATGGCGACCGCCGCGCCCAGCGCCGCCCCGCCGGAGACGCCGACCAGGCCGGGGTCGGCCAGCGGGTTGCGGAACAGGCCCTGCATGGCCACCCCGGACAGCGCCAGCACCGCCCCCACGCACAGGCCAAGCAGGCTGCGCGGCAGGCGGATCTGGCCGAGGATCAGTTCGGCCTGCTGCAGGCCCTCGCCGTTTACCGGCAGGCCGAGCAGGCGCAGCGCGGCCATCAGGGTGTCGCCCAGGGGCAGGCTGACCGGCCCCAGGGCCAGCGACAGCCAGAACGCGAGCAGCAGGAGGACGCCCAGTGCCAGCAGCAACGGGCGCGGTCGGAACAGCGGATTCATCGGTCCTCGGTGGTCAGGGCCTTTGCCGCAGGATAAAAGGCCGCCGACAGCTCGGCCAGCCCTTCCGGCAGGCGCGGGCCGAGGCCGCCGACCAACAGGGTCGGGTCGAGGCTGAGCAGACGGCCGTCGCGCCCTGCGCTGGTCTGCGCGATCACCGGGTTGTGCTGCAGCAGCGCCGCGCGCGCGGCGTCGCCCTGCAGGGTGCGGTCGGCGAAGATCACCACCTGCGGGTCCATGGCCAGCAGCGCCTCGCTGGAGATCGGCTTGTAGCCGTCGTGTTCGGTGCGGCTCTCGCCGCCGGCCCGCTCGATCAGCCACACGGCCAGGCTGTCCTTGCCGGCGGCCAGGGTGTTGCTGCCGGCGTGGCCCAGCAGCATCAGCACCCGCGGCGCTTCCTGAGTCTTCTGTGCCTGGGCAACCCAGTCGGCCTGGCGCTGCAGGCGCTGGCGGTAGTCGGCCATCCGCTCGCGCGCCCTTTCCGGCTCGCCCAGCAGTTCGCCGAGGCGCAGCACGTTGCCTTCCAGCGTTTCCAGGTCGGCGGTGGCCGGCAGCGTCTCGATGCGGATGCCGGCCGCCCTGATCTGGGCGATCACCGGCGGCGGGCCCATCTCTTCCGTGCCGATCAGGATGTCCGGACGCAGGGACAGCACGCCCTCCGCCGACAGCGCGCGCTGGTAGCCGACGCTCGGCAGCTGGCGCAGCGACGCGGGGTGCTGGCTGGTGGTGTCGACGCCCACCAGGCGGCTCTCGCCGCCCAGCGCGACGACCCATTCGCTCAGCGAGCCGCCGGAACTGACCCAGCGCTGCGGCAGGTCATCGGCGGCGGCGGCGTGGCTGAACAGCATGCTGCTGCTCAGCAGAACGGCTTTGATCAGACGCATCTCAGGCCTCCAGAGCCAGGGTGGATTCGGCCAGCTCGCGCCAGTCGGCGCGCTCCGGCACGCCCGGCTTGCGCGCGCCGAACAGCTGCACCACCAGCTCGCCGTCGGCGTCGAACGCCTCGTAGCTGGTGATGATGCCGTCGCTGCTGGGCTTGCGCACGCGCCACAGCTCGCTGACGCCGCCGGTCTTCAGGTGCAGGTTGAATTCGGGGTCGAGCACGTTGAACCAGTCGCCCATCCAGCGCAGGTTGTGCACCGGGCCGGTGTGGATCTGGATGCAGTGCGGGTTGCCGACGAACACCATGATCGGCACCTGGCGCGCCGCCGCGTCCTCGAACAGGCCGGTCAGGCCGGCCGTGGCCAGCGGCTCGGCCCACTCGCGGCCGGCCAGGCGCAGGGCCTGGGTGCGCGCCACGTCGTGGCGCCGGAGCATGGCGTGGAAATGGTGGGTGTCCTGCAGTTGCGCCCAGTCGGCGCGCAGGGCGGCGGCGTCCACCTCGGCATCGGCGCGGGGCGCCGCGCGTTCGGCAGGAGCGCACAGGTCCAGCTCGGCGCTCTGCCCGGCCGCGCGGAAGCGCTCGACCAGCGGCGCCCAGGCGTCGGTTTCGCTCTTGTCGGTCAGGTAGACCTTGTGCACGGCGACGCCCTGCCGGTCGAACACCTGGATGCTGCGCTGCACGCCACGCTCGGTGGCTTCGGCGACGGCGAACGCGCTGGCCCAGCCGGACAGGAACAGGCGCAGGTCGATGTCGGCGGACACCACCAGCCCCATCGCACCGTTGGGGGTGAGCGACACCTCGCGGTAGAAGCCCTTGCGTTCATGCACGCAATGCTCGTTGCGGGTCAGCGCCATGATGTAGCCCAGCTCGCCCAGCGCCGGCAGCAGCGCGGCCCATTCCGGGCGCAGGCGGACGGCGTCCACGCCCAGGCGGCTGGCCGTCAGCTCGGCCTCGCTGACGCCACGGCGGGCGGCGGCGGCGCGGGCACGCAGGCCGGGCTGCTCGCCGCGCAGACGCTGCCAGTCCCGGTACAGCTCGGGGGTCGGAGTGGTCATGACGTACCTCGCGAAGGGTTCGAAGCGGCACAGAGCATATCAACAAGCGCCGGACAAATAGCTTTGAGAATTATTTTTATTTAAGGCGAATCATCCTTCAACCGAGGCGTGGCAAGCCCCGGCCCGCCCGAACACAGGGCGCGAGGCCGAATGCCAGGCCGGGCGGGGTTGTGCCGGTACGCCGCGCCGAACAATAATAATTATCATTTTGTCCGAGATGGATGTTGTGAGCAGTTCCAACCTCGATACGGTGTTTCTCGCCCAACGCACGCCGCTGCTGCGCACGCTGGCGAGAATGGTGAAGAACCCCAGCATCGCCGAAGAGCTGGTCCAGGAGACCTACCTGCGCGTGGCGCGCACCCTGCTGCAGCGCAAGGTGGAGCACCTCGAACCCTTCCTGTTCCAGACCGGACGCAACCTCGCCCTCGATCACCTGCGCCACCTGCGCATGCAGTCGCGCACCCTGATGGAGGACATCTCCGACGAGGAACTGCAGGCGGTACCCTCCGGCGCGCCTTCCGCCGAGGAGGGCCTGCACGCCGAGCAGTTGCTCGAACGCCTGGGCTCCACCGTGGAGCGCCTGACCCCGCGCCAGCAGCAGATCTTCATCCTCAGCCGGCTGAACGGCTGCGGCTACTCCGAGATCGCCGAGCAGCTGGAGGTGTCGGCGAGCACGGTGCAGAAGGAGCTGAAGCTGATCATGGCCATCTGCATCGACGTGCTGGATCGTCTGGAAGAAACCAGGTGACGGGCTACCCATCCGCCGGGCGCTGGACGACAATGAGCGTCCCCGCCCCGAGGATTCCCGCGTGACCGCTTCATCCCAGCAACCGACAGCCGACTCGCAACGCCTCTCGGAAGCGTTGGACTGGCTGATCCGGCTGGACGATGCCGATGCGGACACCCGCGCCGCCTTCGATGCCTGGCTGCAGGCCAGCGAGGACAACGCCCGCGCCTACCAGCGGGCCAGCCGCATGTGGGGCTCGCCACTGCTCAACGTGGCCGCCGCCGGCCTGCAGCAGCAGGGCCAGCGGAAGCGGCGTCAGCGCCGCCGGCTGGCGCGCCGCGCCGCGGCCTCGGCGGCCGGCCTGCTGCTCGCCATCGCCGCGGTGCTGCAGAGCGACCTGCCGCAGCGCCTGCAGGCCGACCACATCACCGCCGTGGGCCAGCGCCAGCAACTGCAGCTGGCCGACGGCTCGCGCGTGCTGCTGAACACCGACACCGCCCTCGCCAGCCGGATGGACGACTACCGGCGCAGCACCCGCTTGCTGTATGGCGAGGCCTATTTCGACGTCGCCCACGACCGCAGCCGCCCGTTCGAGGTGGACGCCGGCCCGGTGCAGGTCAGCGTGCGCGGCACCGCCTTCGCCGTGCGCTACCTGAACGACGAGGCCGAGGTGAGCGTGGAGCGCGGCGAGGTGGACCTGCGCACCCGGCGCAACGACTCCAGCATGATCCTCGGCGCCGGCGACAGCATCCGCATCGGTCCCGACGGCTTCGGCGCGCGCACCCACACCACGCGCGCCCAGCCCCAGCTGGCCTGGGTGCAGGGCCGCCTGGTGTTCGAGAACTGTCCACTCGGCGAGGTGCTCGCCGAGCTGCGCCGCTACTACCCGGGCTGGATCATCAGCACCGACGAGCGCCTGGCGGCGCTCAATGTCACCGGCAACTACCGGCTGGACGATCCCCTCGGCGCGATGCGCTCGCTGGCCCAGGTCACCTCCTCGCACCTGCACGAACTGCCGCGCGTGCTGATCCTCGACTGAGCCA